>JBFXEK010000302.1:0-3330 GCA_050180155.1 Thiomonas sp.
CAGTTCGTCGCGCACCCGCGCCGGATCGACCGCTTCGGTCTGCAGATAGTGCCGGAGCACGAAGTTGTGCAAGTCGAGCACTTCGTCGAGTTTGGCCTGCAGTCGCTGCGGATGCTTGAGATCCTGCAGCCGCACCGCGCGGCGCGCGACTTTGTCTTCGTAAGCTGGGCCGATGCCCTTGCCCGTGGTGCCGATCTTGCCGCTGCCGTCGCTCTCACGCCGTGCCTCGCGCGCCTTGTCCAGCGCCACATGCGTGGGCAGGACCAACGGGCACGACTCGCTGATGTGCAGCCGCGGGCGGACTTCGGCACCAGCGGCTTCCAGCCGGGCGATTTCTTGCAAGAGGTGCTGCGGATCGACGACCACGCCGTTGCCCACGTAACACGCCACCCCGGCGCGCATGATGCCCGAGGGAATGAGTTGCAACGCGGTTTTTTGGCCGTCGATCACCAAGGTGTGACCGGCGTTGTGCCCGCCTTGGAAGCGCACCACGCCCTGGGCATGGTCGGTCAGCCAATCGACCACCTTGCCCTTGCCTTCATCCCCCCATTGGGTGCCCACGACCACGACATGACGACCAGTATTCACGCGGATGTTCTTTCAAGAAAACGTCTAACAAAGCAGCCGCCGCGTCTTACGCGGTGGGTTCGACCCGCCAAACACCGTCGTGCAAGACCAAACGGCGCCCGGCCTGCGCACCCGGGCTGTGCAGCTGCTCGGAGGGTAATTGCACCACGGTTTGCCCGGCCTGCCGCAATGCGGCCACGGCCTGCCCCAGCCCCGGCGTATCGCCCCAGGGGGCGAAAACCGGCTCGGCGGTCTGCGGCAGGCACGCAAAACGGCCGATTTCGCGCAAATCCATCGAAAACCCGGTCGCCGGCCGCGGTCGGCCGAAACTGGCGCCGATTTCGTCGTAACGCCCGCCGCGGGCGACGGCATTGGCGTAACCGGGCGCGTACATGCTGAACAATACGCCGCTGTGATAGCGGTAGCCGCGCATATCGGCCAGATCGAACTGCACCGGCACGCCCTGGCTGTGGTGATGCTGCGCCAGCGCGGCCAGATCGGCAAGTGCCTGCGCAATCAAGGCGTGCTGCGGCAGCACCTGCCGCGCCTGCTGCAAGACGCTGGCGTCGCCGTACAGCTCCGGCAGGGCGAGAATGGCCTGGCGCTGTACGGCGCTGCAGTCGCGCGTCAGCCAGCGCAGTTCACCGCTATCCTTGCTTGCCAAGGCATCGAGGATCGCCTCCAGTTCCTCCGGCCCGAGGAGCAGCCCGGACAGCACGCCGCGCACGATGCGGTGATCGGCCAGATCCAACGTCGGCCGATCGACCCCGGCCAGCCGCAGACACGCCAGCGCGAGTTGCTGCACCTCCAAATCCGCTTCCAGCCCGGCATGACCGTAGAGTTCGGCGCCGAACTGCACGATTTCTCTGCTGGCGTGCACGCCTTCGGGATGCGTGCGCACCACGCTGCCGCAATAGCACAGCCGCGTCACTCCCGGCTGGTTGAGCAGATGCGCGTCGATCCGCGCCGCCTGCGGCGTGATGTCGGCGCGCAACCCCAGCGCCCGGCCCGACAGTTGATCGACCAGCTTGAAAGTCTGCAAGTCCAGATCCTGGCCTGTGCCGGAGAGTAGCGAGTCGACGAATTCGAGCAAAGGCGGCATGACCAGCGCATAGCCATAGCCGCGTGCCGCGTCCAGGCAGGCGCGGCGCAGCTGCTCGATCACCGCCGCCTCACGCGGCAGCACATCGGAAAAATACTCGGGAAGACGCCAATGACTCATGAAATGCGCAACTCTAGGCGACACGGCAAGCATGCCAAAGGGGATACGCTCACTGCAGCGCGGCGATCAACAGCAGTCCGCCGGCGACGGCGATCAGGCCGATGAAGCGCAACTGCCCATCCGTGAGGGTGAGGATCTGCCGGAACAAGGCCCGCCACTGACCGGGCGCCAGCAGCGGCATCAGCCCTTCGAGGATCAGCAGGAGGCCGATGGCAAGAAGCAGGCAGTCGAGCATGTCCAGCCCTCGAACCCAACGGTCGATTCACCGGCAGGCAGCTTATTTCGCGGCTTTGCCGGCGCCACCTCCAGGGCCACGGAAATATTGGAAAAACTGGCTGTTGGGGTCGAGCACCAACACGTCCGACTTGTTGTTGAAACTGGCGCGGTAGGCCTCCAGGGTGCGGTAGAACTCGGCGAACTGCGGATTCTGCCCAAACGATTTGGCGTAGTTCGCAGAGGCCTCGGCGTCACCCTGCCCTTTGATCGTCTGCGCCTTGCTGTACGCCTGCGTAATGACGATTTCGCGCTGCTTGTCGGCCTCGGCGCGGATTTTCTCCGCCTCGGCGTAGCCCGTGGAGCGCAGTTCGTTGGCCACGCGCTGCCGTTCGGCCTCCATGCGGCGGTACACCGACTGGGTGATCGAGGCGACGAAATCGACCCGCGTGAGGCGCATGTCGACGATCTGAATGCCCGTGCCCTTGATGTCTTTGGCGATGCCCGCCTGCACGTCGCGCATCACCTGGTCACGCTGCGACGCCAGCACCTGGCGCACCGTGCGCTTGGTGATCTGCTCGTTGAGCGCGGCTTTGACGATTTGCGACAGGCGGTCGCCGGCGCGGCGCTGATCGCCGCCGTAGCTGCGGATGAACTCGGTCGGGTTGGTAATGCGCCATTTCAGATACCAATCGACCACGACGTTCTTTTTTTCCGCGGTGATGAAGCGGTCGGTATCGGGACTTTGCAGGGTGAGGATGCGCTTGTCGAGAAACACCACGTTCTCGAATGGAGCCGGCAGCTTGAAATACAGACCGGGCGCGCTGATGACACGTTTGATCTGCCCCAGACCGAATACGGCGGCGAACTGCCGCTGATCGACGACGAACAGACTCGACGACAGCACCAGGATGGCGACGACGACGGCGACAAGGGCCAAAATGATTTTGTTCATCTCCCGGCCCTCACTGGAAATTGCGCTCGCGCAAGGTATCGCGCGACCCTCTGGACGAGGTCGCCGTGGTATCGGCTGCGGGCGCTGCGCTGCTGCCGGCAGCCGCCGCAGACGCCCCTGCCGCCGGCGCAGGCAGGCCGGGCGCCGCCGGCGCGGCCGAGACGGCCCCTGCTGCCGCAGCGGTCTTGCCCGCGGACTGCTGCAGCAGTTTGTCCAGCGGCAGATAGAGCAGGTTGTTGTTGTTGCGTGATTCGACCAGCACCTTGGAAACACTGGAAAGAATGTCCTGCATGGTCTGCAGATACATGCGCTCGCGCGTGACCTGCGGCGCTTTGTCGTACTGTTGCAGGATCTGGTCGAAACGCGAGGTATC
>JBFXEK010000303.1:0-3325 GCA_050180155.1 Thiomonas sp.
GTCCTGCCCGGAGACGGCATCGGCCCGGAAATCGTTGCCGAGGCCGTCAAAGTCCTGCAACGCCTGTCGCAAGACGGGCTCGACCTGCAACTCGAATTCGCCGACGTCGGCGGCGCCGCTTACGCCCGGCATGGCCACCCGCTGCCCGAAGCGACGCTGGCGCTGGCGAAAAAGGCCGACGCCGTGCTGTTCGGCGCGGTCGGCGACTGGAAGTACGACACCCTGGAGCGCCACCTGCGCCCCGAGCAGGCCATCCTGGGGCTGCGCAAACACCTCGGGCTGTTCGCCAACCTGCGTCCGGCGATCTGCTATGCCGAACTGGCCGCCGCCTCCAGCCTCAAGCCCGAGCTGGTCGGCGGGCTGGACATCCTGATCGTGCGCGAGCTCACCGGCGACATTTACTTCGGCCAGCCGCGCGGGCGGCGCACCGCCGCCGACGGCCACTTCCCTGGCAGCGAAGAAGGCTTCGACACCATGCGCTACAGCCGCCCGGAAATCGAGCGCATCGCGCATGTGGCGTTTCAGGCCGCGCGCCAACGCGGCAAAAAGGTCACCAGCGTGGACAAGGCCAATGTGCTCGAAACCTCGCAGCTCTGGCGCGAGGTCGTCACCCAGGTCGCGCAGCAGTACCCCGACGTGCAGCTCGACCACATGTACGTCGACAACGCCGCGATGCAGCTGGTCAAGGCGCCCAAGAGCTTCGACGTCATCGTCACCGGCAATCTGTTTGGCGACATCCTCAGCGACGAAGCGGCGATGCTCACCGGCTCGATCGGCATGCTGCCCTCGGCCAGCCTGGACGCGAACAACAAAGGGCTGTTCGAGCCCAGCCACGGCAGCGCCCCCGACATCGCCGGCCAGGGCGTAGCCAACCCGCTGGCCACGATACTGAGCGCAGCGATGCTGCTGCGCTACAGCCTGGCCCAGCCCGCAGCGGCTGAGCGCATCGAGCGCGCGGTGCAGCGCGTGCTCGCCGACGGCTTGCGCACGCCCGACATCTTTGCTCCTGGCACGACCAAGGTCGGCACGGCGCAGATGGGCGATGCGGTGGTGCGGGCGATGGGCTGAGGCGGGGTGCCGATCTGCAACGGGCCAGCAGCGCCGTTTCGCCCTGCATACACCTTGCCGGAGGACCGGGTGCTGCCTGTCAGAGTCGAGGCCGCATCGTCGTCATTTGCGCGTTTCCGGCGTGTAGTGCGCCTGGAGGTAGGCAATGATGTCTTTGGCGGTGGCCTCGTCGATCGGTGCGCCGAAGGTTTTGATCATTTTGTTGACCTCCATTTCCCAGGTGGCCGCAGGCAACGGCGGTTGCATGGTGATGTAGGTCACGCTGTGGCACATGCTGCAATGGCCCAGCACGGTGTCGTGCCCCGCGCCGGGGGCGAGTTCGGCGGTGTAGGTGGGCCATTTGCCGACTTCGTACACCGAGCCGCTGCCGGGCTCGGCGCGGGCGGGCTGGGTGGCTTTGCCCAAGGTTCCGGAGGCGTATTCGCCGGAGGCTTTCAGGCCGGGCCGGTCGAAGGCGAGGGCGCTGGTCATTGCGGTGGCGGCAACGAGCAGGGCGGCGGTGAGGGTGAGTTTGGTCATCGTCGGCCTCCGGCGGTTCAGGCGCTGAGCACCAGCACGTCCTGGCGCTCGATCTTGTTCCACAAATAGCCGCCGGGGTTCCACACGCCGGTATCGGGCTGCACATGGCCTGCAGCGTCGGTGGCGCGCACGGCGATGGTGTGTTTGCCGGGGGCTGTTGGAGTCCAGACCAGGCTGTATTCGCGGAACGCGTGTGCACCTAGATCGGCTCCGAGTTTGGCCGGCCGCCAGGTTTTGCCGTCATCGACCGACACATCGACTTTGACGATTTTGCCCTGGCCGCTGAACGCCACGCCGCGGATGGTGGCGGGCACTCCGGGCAGCAGCGGCACGGCGCCGTCGGGGTCGACGATGACCGATCGCACCGGCATGTTGACATGGCCGATCGGTACCAGTTTGACCTTGCCCGCTTTGAGGTCCTCGGGGGTGGTGCTGCCGTTGGGCGTGTCGGGGATCTGGTAGGCCGGGGTCATCCAGAAATTGGTATCGGGCGTGGTGAGCGCACGAATGAAGGTGAGGTGTTTGGTCCAGTAGGTGGCGAACTTGCCCGGCATGACCATGCGCACCGGAAAGCCATTGAGCATGGGCAGCGGTTCGCCGTTCATCAGGTAGGCGATGACGGCGTCTTTCAAGATGGGCTCATCGACGTTCCACGACTTCAAAAAGCGATTCGAGCCTTTGCCTTGCGGGCCGGGGCCGTGGTCGAGCCCTTCGAACTGGATTTGCACCGTGCCGGGTTGGATGCCGGCGCGTTTGAGCACGTCGCTCAGCCGCACACCCGTCCATAGGGCGTTGCCCATGGCGCCGTTGCCCCATTGCCCGCCGGGAACGCGCGGCTGGAAGCGGCTGCGTGAGTTGCCCGAGCACTGGTTGACCGCGGCGATGGTCACCGGCTTGAACTCCTTGCGCAGCTGTTCGAGGCTGAGTTGCAGCGGATGGGCGAAATTGCCTTCGAGCGTCAGCCGCCAACTGGCCAGGTCGACCGCGTTGGGGATGTCGGGCAGGTGATAGCGTACGTAAAACGCCTCGTTGGGAGTGATGGCGGTGCGAAAGTAGCGACGCGGGGTTTCGAGCTGGATCGGGCGGTCGGTGAGGCGGATCAGCGGCACTTTCTGCGGATACGTGACATACGGGCCGACGCTGTTCCAGTACGGATTCGCTTCGGGCCCGGTAAAGCTCGGCAGCGGCGTTTCGGCCTGCGGCGAGACGACGGCCCAGGCAGGGGCGGCGGCGAGCGCGCCGCCACCGGCGATCAAGCCGAGCATGTCCCGGCGGCTGAGGTGGATCGGCATGGTTGGCATCCTCGGAGTCGTTGTCGTTGCGGCGTCTGGCGTCGATCGAACACGCCTGCGCCGTCTGCGCATCTGACACGTGATCGATTGCGATCGACGTATCGAGGTGTAACGATACGGGGTCGGCGCCGTAGCAGGGATCGGGGATTTCATACAGTGCCGTGTATATCCACTGCAAGATTGACCCGACCGCGGGTTTGTGCTGCATGGCGCTCGCACGCCAGTGCTTACACTGCGTCCCGATGAACCCCACCCCCATGCCCGAATCGATGCTGCATCGACGCGCAGCCGCCTGGCTGGCTCGTGGCTGGCTGGCCGCTGCGCTGCTGCTGATGCTGCTGTTGATCGTGTTCGACGCTGTGGCGTCGTCGTGGCAGGCATGGCGGGCCGGCGCCGCCGGGGGGCAGCGGTGACGTTGCCCGTGTCGCTGCCCGGGCAGGGCATGG
>JBFXEK010000304.1:0-3307 GCA_050180155.1 Thiomonas sp.
CTTGACAGCAGAAGATTTTGGAAGCAAAATTTTTGCTTCTGCGGGAATAGCTCAGTTGGTAGAGCGCAACCTTGCCAAGGTTGAGGTCGCGAGTTCGAACCTCGTTTCCCGCTCCAAAATTCTCTCAAAGGAAATGCAGGCCAGCCCCGAGTTTCCTTGTCCTGAACAGGACGGGTCGGTCAGCCGATCCTGGGGGCGCTGAAAAAGGGAAGCGCTGCTTCCTTTTTTTGTGCCTGCTGTTGCGGCCAAAGTGATTGGCAAGTGCGGTTCCGCAGCGATCTGCACGCAGCGAAGGTTTTGCGTACGATGTCCAAGGTCGCACGCAGGTCACCCGGCGGGGTGGCAGAGTGGTTATGCAGCGGCCTGCAAAGCCGTCTATGCCGGTTCGATTCCGACCCCCGCCTCCAATGCGCAACGCGCCGCTGCATGCCCGGATGGCGAAATTGGTAGACGCAGCGGACTTAAAATCCGCAGACCCTAACCGGTCGTGCCGGTTCGACCCCGGTTCCGGGCACCAAGTCGTAAAAACCAATCCGTCGGGGTCTTCATTGGGTGCACAAGCGGCTGCTGTCTTCCAGTGTCCTTCTAAGGATCTATCAACCAGTGGGGAGCACGTTTTTCGACGAACGCGGCAAACCCCTCTTTGGCTTCGGAGGTGGCACGCACGCGTGCGATGGTTCGGGCCGTCAGCTCGGATGTCGTGTCATCGATTGGCTGCGCCGAAAGTCGGCCAAACAGCGACTTGATTTCGCGCAGAGCTGTTGGGCCGCTGCGAAGTAGTCCGCGAAGGACATCAAGCAGCGTTGCGTCGAGCGTCTCAGCCGTGGCGACATGCTGGACCAATCCGATCGCCAGCGCCTGTGATGCGCATAGCGTGCGGCACGTCAGTGCCAGTTCCATAGCTTGGCGGCGGCCGATGGCATTGATCACGTAGGGGCCGATGACAGCTGGCAAGATGCCGAACTTTGCTTCGCTAAGTGCAAATTTCGCATCCTGCGCTGCAATCACGATATCCGCCGCGCAGGCTAGCCCCATTCCCCCGCCGAACGCTGCTCCCTGCACAACCGCGACCACTGGCTTCGGACAGGTTGCAACCGCTTGCATCATGCGGGAGAAGCGGCGGGCGTCGTCGATGTTTTCGGCCTCGCCAGCCAACGCGGCGCGACGCATCCAGCCAATGTCGGCGCCGGCACAGAAATGTCGGCCGGCGCCGCGTAGCACCACGGCGCGCACGGTGTCGTCGCCGCGCAGCATGTCGAACACCCGGGCTAGTCGCTCGATCTGCGCCTCGTCGAAGGCGTTGTGCACTTGCGGTCGATCCAGAGTGACGAGGGCGAGTCCGGACCTGGTGAGGCGAACCCGTAATTCGGGCGAGTCCGTAGGCAAGTCCTGCGCGCCGGAAAAAAGTTCTGCCGCCTCCCGCTTCTGCTCGCCAGCAAGAGTGTCCTCAACCGAGGGTTGGTTTGGTGTGCGGCTCATCGCATCGCCTCCTTGCGCCGCAGCGCGATCAGTGGGGCGACCTTCGGCGCATGTAACGCTGGGCGACCCGGCTCAGCTGTGGGTAGTGGATCGACCTGACGCAGGCTGGCGTGACAGCGCCGTGTCAGTTCTTGGTAGGTTCTGGTGCCTTCGAGCTTCCAAGCGATCTCCTCAGCGGCGAGTTCGCGGCGCAGCTTCGCCGGCACTCCAGCCACCAGCATGCGCGGCGGAATCACCATTCCGGCTGGCACGAAAGCGCAGGCGGCGACGATCGCTTGTTCGCCGATTTCGGCGTCGTCCATGATGACGGCATTCATCCCCACCATCGCGTCTCGGCGTATGACACAACTCTGCAACACCGCCCCATGGCCGATGTGTCCATTGACCTCAACGACGGTGTCATGTCCAGGAAAGCCGTGCATCACGCAGCAGTCCTGGATATTGCTTCCAGTGTGCAGCACGATACGGCCAAAATCTCCACGCAGGCTGGCGCAGGGTCCGACATAGCACTCCGCCCCGACATGGACATCGCCGATCAGTACGGCGGAGGGATGCACGTAGGCGCTCGGATCGACGACTGGGATGACGCCTTCGATTGCGTAGCAAGGCACGGGGGCTCTCCGTAGGGTTTATCCTGATAAAAGTTTGACTTGCATCAAACGAGTTGGCAAGCTTAATATTGACCGACCGGTTGGTCAATATTTGATTTCCGCCACATTCCGGCGCCCAACTGATTGGCATGGATCACTTCACGATTTGCGATGAGTGAAACTCAATATCCTGGTTTGTGTATCGAGACAATTGGTTCGGTGGCGCGAATCACGCTCGACCGTCCAGAGGCGCTGAACGCGATGACGGCGCAACTCATCGCCAACCTGAAGCAAGCGCTCGACGTCGTCGCTGCACGACCCGATGTTCGTTGCCTGGTGCTCACGGGTGCTGGGCGCGGGTTTTGCGCTGGGCAGGATTTGCGCGAGCCGGCGGTTGCACCGACCGGCAGCCAGGCGAAAGATCTCGGTGTCCTCATCGAAACCGGCTACAAGCCACTGGTGCTGCGTCTGCGGTCGATGCCGGTACCGACTATTGCAGCGGTCAATGGGATTGCTGCTGGCGCCGGTGTGTCACTCGCGCTGGCTTGCGACCTTGTCGTAGCGCGGCGCAGTGCAACATTGATTCAGTCTTTTACCTCGATCGGTCTGATTCCGGACAGCGGTGCCACCTGGAACCTGCCGAGAGTCGCCGGACGGGCGCGTGCTCTGGGGCTCGCCTTGCTTGGCGAAAAGCTCAGCGCCGAGCGCGCCGAGCAGATGGGCATCATTTGGGCGGCAGTCGATGATGCCGAGTTCGACGATGTGGTGAGCCGGCTGGCGCAAAGACTATCCACGCTATCCACCCCGGCCTTGATCCGCACCCGAACGTTGATTGATGCGGGGCTCAACAGCTCGTTGGAACAAGCACTCGACGCGGAGGCGGCGGCGCAGCGTGAACTGGGTTTTGCCGCTGACTACGCCGAAGGCGTTGCCGCGTTTGCGCAAAAACGTGCGCCGCATTTCACGGATCGCTGAGCGGGGGCCATGATGTTTTCGCACGCACGCGTTTGGGTCCTTGGCGCAGGCAGTATGGGCGCCGGAATTGCGCAAGTTGCTGCGCAGGCCGGTCATGAGGTTTGCCTGTACGACGCCAAGCCGCAGGCCTTGGAACGCGCACTCGCTGCGATCGCCGCCGACCTCGAAGGAGCCGTCTCGCGGGGCAAATTGCAGCCCGAGCGTCGCGGTGAGATCCTTGGACGCATCCGTCCCGCGGCACAATTGGAGGCAGGTCGGAGAAG
>JBFXEK010000305.1:0-3300 GCA_050180155.1 Thiomonas sp.
GCTGGGCATGGCCACCGGCCTGAACCTGGCGATGATGCAAAGCCCCGGGCTGACCATGATCGTGTTTCTGGTCGGCGCCTTCGGCCTGATGTTCGGTATCGAACGCACCAAAAATTCCAGCACCGGCGTGGGCTTGCTGCTGCTCTTCACCTTTTTCATGGGTGTGATGCTGTCGCAAATCCTGGGTTTCGTGCTGGGCATGACCAACGGGCCGCAACTCATCATGCTGGCCTTCGGTGGCACGGCGATCATTTTTGGCGCGATGGCGACCATGGCCAACGTGGTCAAACGTGACCTGTCCGGCCTGGCCAAAACCCTGTTCGTCGGCGTGATTTTGCTCATCCTCGCCGGCATCGCCAATATTTGGCTGCAGTTGCCGGCGTTGATGCTGACGTTTTCGGTCGTCGCCATCGTGATTTTTTCCGCGTTCATGCTCATCGACGTGCAGCGCGTGATCAACGGTGGCGAAACCAATTACATTACGGCAACCCTGGCGATTTATTTGGACATTTACAACGTCTTCGTCAACCTATTGGCGATTTTGAGCTTTTTCAGCGGCGGCAGTCGGCGTTGATGCCCCCAATCGGCTGGTGTTCCGACGCCCGCAGCAGCGGGCGTTTTTCATGCCGGGCCCGCTGCGCGCTCGAACACCGCCATCGATTCCACATGGGCGGTATGCGCAAACATATTCATCACCCCAGCAGCACGCAGGGTATAACCGGCCTGATGCACCAGTAACCCGGCGTCACGCGCCAGTGTCGCCGGGTTGCACGACACGTAGACGATGCGCCGCGGCGGGGTGAACGACGTAACGGCGTCCCCTGCCAGCGCGTCGGCATCCCTACCGCTGCGGCCCGCCGAGGCCTTGACCGCCTCGGCCAGCGCCTTGCACAAGGCGAGCGCGCCGTCGCGCGGCGGGTCCACCAGCCAAAGGTCTGCCGGTCCGAACGTCCGCAGATCGTCGGCCGTCATCTCGAACAGATTGCGTGCAGTCAACTGCACTTTATCCTGCAATCCGTTGTGCAGGGCGTTATCCAGCCCCCGCGCGACCAGTGCCGCACTGCCTTCCACACCGAGTACCTGGCGTGCTCGGGTAGCGATCGGCAGGGTGAAGTTGCCCAGGCCGCAAAACCAATCGATCACTCGGTCGGTGGGCTGCGGGGCAAGCAGCCGCAGCGCGCGCGCGACCATCACGCGGTTGATCGACGGGTTCACCTGGGTGAAATCCGTCGGGCGAAACGGCATGGTCACGCCGAACTCCGGCAGCGCGTAGCTCAAGGCTACTTGCACAGCGTCGAGCGGCTCGACCGAGTCGGGACCTTTGGGCTGCAGCCACCACTGCACGCTGTGCCTGCGGCCGAAATCGCGCAATCGCTGACGGTCGGCGTCGCTCAGCGGCTCCAGATGGCGCAGCACCAGTGCCGTGACATTGTCGCCCACGGCCAATTCGATTTGCGGCACGCGGTGCGGCTGTGACAATCCCTGCACCAGCTCGCGCAAAGGCAATAGCAATGCCGAGACATGCGTCGGCAAAATCGCGCAACTTTGAATATCGGCAACGTAACTCGAGGCTTTTTCGTGAAAACCGACGAGTGCGCCGCCCTTTTTCATCACCAAGCGGACCGCCAGCCGGGCGCGGGCGCGGTAAGCCCAATTCGGACCAGCGATCGGGCGCAGCAGGGTTTGCGGTTTGAGGCGGCTCAGATGCCAAAAGTCGTCTTCGAGGATGCGCTGCTTGAATGCGAGTTGCGCTGCAGCATCGACATGCTGCATGCTGCAACCACCGCAAACGCCGAAATGCGGACATCGTGGTGTGACCCGGCTACTGGAGGTGCTCTCCCAGGCCACGGCGGTTCCCGCTTCCCAACTGCGTTTGCTGCGCACGATACGCGCCTGCACCCGTTCTCCCGGTAGGGCATTGTCGACGAACACGACTTTGCCACTGACGCTGCGGCCGACGCCGCGCGCTTGGTGATCCAGGCTGGCAATCTGCAGCCATTCCTGACGTTCGCGTTGCTCCATGATGGGTCGGTTCGGGCGCCACTTCGGCGGCACAGATCAGTTCGACGCGACGGCCTGCGACACCGGCCAGGCGGCCAGATATTCCTGCCAATGCGGCTGCTCGCCGGCCAGCGTGCTCAGAGTATGGCGCACGATGTCGATTTCTTCGGCGTATTCGGTCGCCGACAAGCCGCCGCGCATGAGCTGAAAGCGGCAATACAGGAGGTAGGTGTTCATGACGTCGGTTTCACAGTAACGCCGGATGGCGTCGGTCTGGCCCTCACGCCAGGCGGTGTAAACCTTGCCACCGTCCATGCCCAGCTTGCCGGGAAAGCCGCACAGCTTGGCCAGCACGTCCATCGGGGCGTTCGCCCGTGGTTGATAGAGCGCAAGCAGGTCCATGAGGTCCAGATGCCGCGTGTGATACCGGGAAATGTAGTTATTCCACTTCATTTCACGGTCATCCTCTCCCATGTCCCAGTATTTCGGCGCGCTAACGCCGTGCACCAAGCCACGATAGTGCAGCACCGGCAGGTCGAACCCCCCGCCATTCCATGACACGAGTTGCGGCGTGTGTTTTTCGACGATGCGGAAAAACCCTTGCACCACCTGCCCTTCCTGCCCCCCGTGATCGACGAAGGAATGGATTTTCAGCCCCTGCGCATTGCGGAACACGCATGAGATCACCAGCACTTTCTGGCAATGCAGCGGAAGGAAATCGCTGCCGGTCTGTTCCAGCCGGCGCGTCTGTGCCTGCAAAACGGTGGCGTGGTCGTCCAACCCCGCGTCGGCCAGGTCGGCGGCACGTAGCGCGACGGGGTCTGGAATGGTTTCAATGTCGAAGGCGACGATCGGGGTATGGATCATGAAGCGCAGAAAAAGGCGTCAAAGAAGTGAATTTTTGTCGATGCCGTTGCGTGCCAAACGCCCTTTGAGCTTGAGCAGCGCCTCCTGCTGGATTTGGCGCACCCGTTCGCGGGTCAGCCCCAGGCGTTGCGCCAACGATTCGAGGGTTTCGAGTTCACGGCCATGCAGGCCGAAGCGAGCTTCGATGACGTCGCGCTCGCGTTCGCCCAATGCGCCCACCCAGGCGTCGACCAGCGCCTGGACTTCGCGCGTTTGCGTCAAATCCTCCAGCGGCGGCGACTGCTGGTCGGCGAACTGGTCGGCGTAACTGTCGCCGTCCTGGGTTTCACGCAATGCGTCGAGTGACGCCGGCTGTTCGGCCAGCGCCAGCAAATCGGCAACGTCTTCGACGCTGCGGCCGAGCAGCGCGGCAATGTCTTCCACCGAGCTCTG
>JBFXEK010000306.1:0-3289 GCA_050180155.1 Thiomonas sp.
CCATGAGCAGTGCGGTGCGTCAAAAATCCGTCATTTCCCGGGGCATTCAAGCCTGGATATTCATGATGTCCTGATACGCCGACACCAGCTTGTTGCGCACCTGCAGCGCCGCCTGGAACGACAGACTGGCTTTTTGCGATGCGAGCATGACGTCGCTGAGGCTGACGTCGGCAGCGCCGGAAATGAATTGCTGCTGCAGTGCGTTGGCTTGTTGCAGCGCGCCGTTGACACCGTCGAGCGCGGTTTTCAGCGTGGCGGCGAAATCGCCTTGCTGCGTCGCCGCGGTGGCGCCAAGCGCCGCGGCGGCGTTGCCGCCATCCGGGCGCGCCGCGGCCTGTGCCGCCAGGCTACGCATCTGTGCCAGAACACTTTGCATCGGGTCGATCTGCATGCCATTCTCCGACAGGGAACCGTCGCCATCACCGGCCAGGGGCCGAAATCCGTGCGGTTTCAAGCAAACTTCATTCCAGTGCCTTGGTCATGGCGACTCGGTCAGCCCCAAGCCGGCTTCGCGTAGCTTTTGCAGTTTGTGGCGCAGTGTGCGCGGGCTGATGCCCAGACGTTGCGCTGCCAGCGATTTCGACCCCTGACTTTGCTGCAGCGCCTGCTCGATGAGCTGGCGCTCGCTCAGCGCCAGCTCGCTGCCCAGATCGCCTACCGCGTTCTTCGCCAGCGCTGGCGCCACTGCATGCTGCGGCGCCGGCCCGGCGGCCACGGCAGGGGTGAACAGCAGGTCCGCCGCCGAGACCACGCCGCGCTGGCACAAAATGGCGGCACGTTGCATGACGTTGTCGAGCTCGCGCACATTGCCCGGCCAGTCGTGCGCCAGCAGCGCCTGCTGCGCCTGCGCGTCCAGCCGTGGCACGCAGTCCAGACCGAACTGGAGGGCGTGCCGCGCGAGCATGGACTGCGCCAACGGCAAAATGTCCTCGCGGCGCTGGCGCAGCGGCGGGATCTGGATCGGGAACACGCTCAGCCGGTAATACACGTCCTCGCGCAACACACCCTGGCGCACGGCCTGCTGCAAGTCGCGGTTGCTCGTGGCCAGCAGGCGCACGTCCAGGGCGATGCGCCTGCGTCCGCCCAGCCGCTCGATTTCGCGCTCCTGCAGCACGCGCAGCAGCTTGGCCTGCAGCGTCGGCGCCATTTCCGTCACCTCGTCGAGCAGCAACGTGCCGCCCTGCGCCTGCTCGAACTTGCCCGGCGCCGACTGGCTGGCTCCGGTGAACGCGCCGCGCTCGAAGCCGAACAACGTGGCTTCGAGCAGGGTTTCGGGAATCGCCGCGCAGTTGATGGCGATGAACGGCCCAGCCGCGCGGGGAGATTGTGCATGGATGAAGCGCGACATCACCTCCTTGCCCACCCCGCTTTCGCCCAGCAGCATCACCGTCACGTCGGTTTGCGCCGCGCGCCGGGCGATGCGCAAAACGTCCTGCATCGCCGGCGACTGCGCCACCACCGCCGCATCGGCTGGGCCTGCTGCAGCCCGCACAGCGCCTGGGGTCTGCGCCGCAGTCCGCCGCGCCGGCACCGCCAGCGCCGCTGCGGACGGGACGAACTGGCGGATTTTGGCCAGCGCCTCGTCCAGCTCCAGCGGCGCGCTCAGGTAGTCGGCCGCGCCCTGCTGCAACGCCTGTACCGCTGCCTGCACCGAGGCATGACGGGCGATGACCAGCACCGGCAGCGCCGGCTGCAGCGCGTGCAGCCGGGTCAGCACGCGCGGCACATCGACGGCTGCACCGTCGTCGCCGGCGCAGAACACCAGGTCGGGCGACCAGCCCTGTTCGACGCTGCGCAGGGCAGCGTCGGGCGTCTGCAGCCACTGCGCCACGCAGCCGGCGCACTGCAGGTCATCGTGCAGCCGCTGGCCGCGGGTAGCGTCGGGGTCGATCAACAGAATGCGCGGAGAAGTCATCGGCAAAGCAAGCAAAATTTCCGTCTGGCGGCGCTGAACACAAGGTAGCAAATCCGGGGCCTGCCGAGTGACGATTTTCCGACACAGCCACTGCCTTTGCGCTTGCGCCGCCGGTGGCGGCAACGGCGCCGCGCCGCATCAGCCCACCACGCCGTGTCCGGCCGGGCACGGCGCACGATTCAGTCGCGCGCCTCCAGGCTCAAACCGTATTTGCGGATTTTCTCCACCAGCGTGGTACGGCGCAAACCCAAGTGCTGCGCGGCGTGCGCGATGACGTTGCGGCTGCGCCGCAGCGCCTGCTCGATCAAGCTGCGCTCGACCTGTTCCAGATAGGCGCGCAAATCCATGCCCTGCTCGGGCAACACCGGCTGCGGCAGCGGCTCGGCCATGGCCTGCATGAGGGCGTGCAAACCGTCCGTGCCGTCGCCCTCGGCAGACGCCGTGGCGGACACGGCCGAATCCGCCACGGCCCAGGCCGACTCGCTGCCAGTGCGCAGCTTGGGCGGCAGATCGGCCACGCGCACCGTCGAGCCGGCGTGCAAAATGAGTAGCCGCTCCATCAGATTTTGCAGTTCGCGCACATTGCCGGGCCAGCGGTAGGCCAGCAGCGCCTGTTCCACGCCGTCGCCAAAGCGCAGACGGCCCAGGCCCTGCTGCTGCAGGCGCTGCAGCGTATGTTCAGCCAGCAGCAAAATGTCGTCGCCGCGCTCGCGCAGCGGCGGCACTTGCAGCGGAAACACGTTGAGGCGATAAAACAGGTCTTCGCGGAAGCGGCCCAGGCTGATTTGCTGCTCCAAATCGCGGTGGGTGGCGGCGACGATGCGCGCCTGCGCCGCCAGCATCTCGCTGCCGCCGACTCGTTCGAAGCATTTTTCCTGCAGCACGCGCAGGATTTTGACCTGCAGCGGTGGGCTCATTTCGGCGATTTCGTCGAGAAACAACGTCCCCCGCCCGGCCAGCTCGAACCGTCCCTTGCGCGCCTGGATCGCCCCGGTAAAGGCGCCGCGCTCGTGACCGAACAGCTCGCTTTCCATGAGCTCGCCGGGAATGGCGCCACAGTTCACCGCGACGAAAGGCCGCGCCGCGCGCGGCGACCAGGCGTGCACCGCGCGCGCCACGAGTTCCTTGCCGGTGCCCGATTCACCGAGCACGAGTACCGTGCTGTCGGTCTGCGCCACGCGGCGGATCTGCTCGCGCAGCGCGTGCATCGGCGGGCTCTGGCCGAGCAGCCAATCGCTGTCGTCGGCGGCGGCCAACGGAATGGATGTGCGGTCGTCGTACATCGGTGACAGTGTCGCAGCCCCTGACGCGATGCGGCTCAGGGCAGTTTGCGCAGAATGCCTTCGGTGCCGGTCAGCGTGTGCAGCGGTGCCC
>JBFXEK010000307.1:0-3289 GCA_050180155.1 Thiomonas sp.
GGTGCACGCGCTGGCGCTCGGGCAGCGGAAAGGTTTTCATCCACGCCACCAGCGGCTCGACTTGCGCTGCCGGCGCCTGCACCTCGCGCGCCCATTCGGCCAGCGCACCGCCCGGCAGGCGGTGCAGCCGGGCACGCACGTCGTGGTTCCACATCCACTGCCCGGTCTCGACCAGGCCGGGGCAGACGAAAATGGTCGCCGGCAGCGCCAGCGCTTTGAGCACCGGGTAGGCTAGGGCGTATTGATTGCGCAGCCCGTCGTCGAACGTGATGGCCAGCTGGCTGCGTCCTGCTCCGGACGGAGCCGGGCTGCCGCCGAGGATATCGCCGATCATGCGCTGCAGCGGCACGACGGCGTAACGCTGCTTCAACCAGGACATGACGCGGTAAAAATCCGCCTGGGTCATTTTGTCCCCGCCGACACCGTGCAACATCAGGATGCGCCGCACCGGCCTGCGCTGCGCCAGCCAGTGCGACATGCCGCTGCTCAGCGCCATCGACAGCGCCGAACTCCGCGCGTAACTGCGCCAGGCACCTGCTGCCGGTGAGGGGGAATCGCGCATATCAGAACCCGCTGGCTGTTCGCCCCGGCCCATGTGTGTGCTCATATCGACGGTTACAGACTATTACGATTGCGTGGCCGGCACACCCCCCGGATCGGGGCCACGCGGCAGCATCACCCTCGCGCGCTCCTGCCGGACAGCCGGATGCTGACACAAACCAGCACGGGCGCACAGGAAATAAATCACCAACACGCCGCTGACGCGCGCAACCCTCCGCGCTGCCCACCCATCGGGGGGATGCGAACTAGTTTTCATCAATCAATTGGATAAGAACATTCAATTGTTCTTTTCTATTGTCACCCTCTAAGCTGTCGGTACCGCCTGAGCTTCGGGCGGCGACACCCCACTCGAGGAGACATCCATGTCCAGTGAATTGAAGTGCCCCGTGGCGCACCACTCCCCCAGCCGCTCGGTCGTCGGCGCGCGCGGCAATGAACAATGGTGGCCGAATCAGCTCAACCTCGCCATCCTGCAGCAGCATTCGGCCAAGACCAACCCGATGGGCGAAGCGTTCGACTACGCCAAGGAATTCAACACGCTCGACCTCGACGCCGTCATCGCCGACCTCAAGGCGCTGATGACCGACTCGCAGGACTGGTGGCCCGCCGACTATGGCCATTACGGCCCGCTGTTCATCCGTATGGCGTGGCACGCCGCGGGCACCTACCGCATCGGCGACGGCCGCGGCGGCGCCGGGCACGGTCAGCAGCGTTTCGCCCCGCTCAACAGCTGGCCCGACAACGTCAACCTCGACAAAGCGCGGCGTCTGCTCTGGCCGATCAAGCAAAAATACGGCCGCAAACTCTCCTGGGCCGATCTGCTGGTGCTCGCCGGCAACGTCGCGCTCGAAAGCATGGGGTTCAAGACTTTCGGCTTCGGCGGCGGCCGCACCGACCAGTGGGAACCCGACGAGTCGGTGTATTGGGGAGCGGAAGGCAAGTGGCTCGACGACCAGCGTCACGGCACCCGCGCCGCCGAGTTCGAGAACCCGCTGGCCGCGGTGCAGATGGGGCTGATCTACGTCAACCCCGAAGGCCCCGGCGGCAAGTCCGACCCGCTGGTATCGGCGCAGATGGTGCGCGAGACCTTCGCCCGCATGGCGATGAACGACTACGAAACCGTGGCGCTGACCGCCGGCGGCCACACCTTCGGCAAATGTCACGGCGCCGGCCCGGCGACGCACGTCGGCCCCGAGCCCGAAGCGGCGCCGGTGGAGCAGATGGGGCTGGGCTGGATCAGCAGCTACAAAAGCGGCAAGGGCGGCGAGCAGATCGGCAGCGGCCTGGAAGGCTCGTGGACGCCCACACCGACGAAGTGGGACATGACCTACCTCGAAATGCTGTTCGGCAACGACTGGGTGCTCACCCGCAGCCCGGCAGGCGCCTCGCAGTGGACACCCGCGCAGCACACCGCGGCGAACATGGCGCCGGCAGCCGACGATCCGCACAAAAAAGTGCCGATCATCATGACCGACGCCGACATGGCGCTGCGCTACGACCCGGCTTACGAAAAAATCGCCCGGCACTTTCTTGCCCACCCCGACGAATTCGCCGACGCTTTCGCCCGCGCCTGGTTCAAGCTGACGCACCGCGACATGGGCCCGCGCAGCCGCTACCTGGGCAAGCTGGTTCCCAAGGAAGAGCTGATTTGGCAAGACCCGGTTCCCGCGGTCGACCACCCGTTGATCGACGCCGGCGACGTCGCCGCGCTCAAAGCGCGGCTGCTGGCCTGCGGGTTGACGACGGCACAACTGGTGCGCACCGCCTGGGCCGCCGCCGCCACCTTCCGCAATAGCGACAAACGCGGCGGCGCCAACGGCGCGCGGCTGCGGCTGGCGCCGCAAAAAGACTGGGACGTCAACCAGCCCGCCGAGCTGGCGCAGATTCTGCCGCGCCTCGAAGCCATCGGCCGCGACTTCAACGCCGCGGCCACCGGCGGCAAGAAGGTTTCGCTGGCCGACCTGATCGTGCTCGGCGGCTGCGCCGCGGTCGAAGCCGCAGCGCGCCAGGCCGGGGTCGAGGTCAGCGTGCCGTTCCATCCCGGCCGCACCGACGCGACACAGGAACAGACCGACGTGCAATCGTTCGCCGTGCTCGAACCCAAGGCCGACGGTTTTCGCAATTACGCGCAAAAAGGCATGGCTGCCTCCGCTGCAGAACTGCTGGTGGACCGCGCGCAACTGCTCGACCTGAGCGCGCCGGAAATGACCGTGCTGGTCGGTGGCATGCGGGCGCTGGGGGCCAATGCCGGGCAGTCGCCGCACGGCGTGCTCACCCATCGTCCCGGCGTGCTGAGCACCGACTTTTTCGTCAACCTGCTCGACATGCGCACGCGCTGGGAGCGCACCGCCACCGAAGGCGTGTTCGAGGGCCGCGACCGCAGCACCGGTGCACTGCGCTGGAGCGCCACGCTCGCCGACCTGGTGTTCGGCTCGAACGCGCAACTGCGCGCGATTTGCGAGGTGTACGCCGCCGCCGACGGCCAAGCCAAGTTCGCCCACGACTTCGCCCGCGCCTGGAGCAAGGTGATGCACCTGGACCGCTTCGACCTGGCCTGAAGCCCCCCCCCCGCAGGAGCAAGCGATGTCATCTGCCCCGGTTTTCGCCCGGCGCCGGCGGCGCTGGCCGTGGTTGGCGCAGCAGCTGCTGGCTGCGCTGGCGCACGGCTCGGCATGAACCTTGAGGCGGCCGGCCGCCGCGAGCGCCGCCGCCCGCCGGCAGGGCGTGG
>JBFXEK010000308.1:0-3270 GCA_050180155.1 Thiomonas sp.
CCGTTTGCGCTGGTGCAGGAAACGCGCGCGTGGTTCGACGGGCCGGTGGTGCTGTCCGGCGCGATCGCCCGCGGCGAATCCATCCTCGCCGCGCAGGCCATGGGCGCCGATTTGGCCTACATCGGCAGCGCGTTCATCGCCACAGACGAGGCGCGCGCGGTCGATGCCTACAAGCACATGGTGGTGGCCAGCAGCGCCGCCGACATCGTCTATTCCAGCCTGTTCACCGGGGTGGCCGGGAACTATCTGCGCGGCTCCATCGTCGCCGCCGGCATGGACCCGGATCATCTGCCCGCAGGCGACCCGAGCAAAATGGACTTCGCCGCGGTGATGCACGGCGCCAAGGCGTGGAAGGACATCTGGGGCTGCGGCCAGGGCATCGGCGCGGTCGATGCCGTCGTTCCCGCCGCGCGCCTGGTCGATCGCCTGGCCGCGCAATACGCCGCGGCGCGGCAGCGGCTGTGCGCCTGAGTCCGGCGAGCTGGAGCTGACGGCAGCAGCCGCGGCAATCGTCTAAATTTGCGTGCAAGGCGTCGACCGAGTCGGCGCCGCCTCGAAGGAGAACCGCGATGCGCGCCCGACATGCCCGTCACCTTCCCGCCGCCCAGCCCATTCCGGCACCCGACCGGCAGCGGCTCAAAGCCTGCCGCAGCTTTGCCGAGTTCTACCCGTTGTATCTGGCCGAGCACCGCCAGCCGGGAACGCGGCGGCTGCATTTCATCGGCAGCACCGCGGCGCTGGCCTGCCTGTTTTTGCTCATTTTCACCGGCAATGCGTGGTGGCTGGCAGCCGCCGCGGTGGCCGGCTACGGCATGGCCTGGCTGGGCCATTTCGCCGTCGAGCACAACCGCCCGGCGACGTTCAGCCGGCCGCTGTGGAGTCTGCGTGCCGACTGGGTGATGTACGCCGACATGCTGCGCGGCCGCCTCACGCTGTAGGTGCCGCGGTTTGCATCAGCAGCGCGATCATGCGCGCAGTCTGCTCGCGGTAGGCGGCGTTGTGGATGCCTTGCTCGCGCGCCAGCGCGTGCAGCCTGGCGTGGATCTGGCCGATTTCGCCTTGGTCCAGGCCATGCGTCTGCAGATAATGGCCCAGCGCGCAAGATCGATGCGCCTGCGCCGGGTCGCTGACTTGCGCATCACGCTCGCCGTACTCCCACAACCAATGCGCCGCCAGCGCGCCGAGCACGGTTTGCGGCTGGGCCGGATCGACGCGCTGCACCGGCTGCGAGACGAACTCCGCCAGCTCATCGGCGCGCAGCGGCGGCGACAAGGCGTAGCCCTGCCCCTGGTCGGCGCCGAGGATGGTGGCGATTTCGACCAGCCCGGCAGATTCCAGCCCTTCGACCACCACGTCCAGCTCCAGGGTGTGCGCCAGGCGGATGAGCGAACCGATGAAGCCGATGACGCGGCGCGGCTCTTTTTCCGCTTCGCGCACCAGTCCCTGGTCGATCTTGACGGTGTGAAACGGCAGGTTGCGCAGCCGCAGCAGGCTGGAATAGCCCGAGCCGAGGTCGTCCATTTCCAGCCGCAGTCCGAGTGCCGAGAGCGCGCGGACGGCGGCATCGGGCGCCTGCGGCTCGTGAAATTCGCTGCTTTCGAGCAATTCCAGGTGCAGCCGTTGCGCTGGCAACTGCGCGCGGGCGAGCGCCTGCGCAATCCATTGTGGGCTGTCGGTCTGCAGCAGCACCTCGGGCGGCAAATTGATCGACGCCGACGTTTGCAGCCCTTGTGCGTCCCAGGCACGCAACTGCTCCAGCGCCTGCTCCATGCCGAGGATGAACAGCCGCGTGATTTCGCTCACGCCGAATCCGGGCAGAAACTCGGCGGGGAAAATCCAGCCGCCGTCGTCCCGGCGCAACCGCGCCAGCGCTTCGACCCGCGCCAGCCGGCCTTCGCGCAGGTAGAGCACGGGCTGATACACCATTTCCAGCCCACGGGCGGTGAGGCGGGCACGCATATCGCGCCGCTCCTGCCCCGAAAGCACGATGGCCGGAGCCTGCCTGAGGGCGCCGTGCGCGCGGGTGAACACTTGTCCGAGCAGCGTGAGCTGGTGCTGCACCCACTCCGACTCGAACTGGTTGGGGTAGGCGCCGTAGAGCGTGAGAATCGCCGCCATGCGGTCTTCGGTGTCGCGGATCGGCACGGTCACGGCGCTGCGGAAACCCGCTTCGAGCGCGGCGCCGCGCCATGGCTGCGCGCGGTCGTCGCGGGCAAAGCTGGTGACGGTTTCGATGCGCTCGTTGCGCCAGGCGCGAACCTGGCTGGCCTGCGCCAGGCGCTGCGTGTCGTCGACGGTCGGCACGAACGCCTGCCGATGCCGCTGGAACGACGCCAGATAGGCGTCGAACCGCGGGGTGGAGAATTCCACCTTGATGCGGCCGTCGGCATCGGGCCGGCCGAACGCCGCGGCGGCGACGCCGGGCAGGCGGGTGAGCTCGGCCAGAATCCACTGCATGAAGTCGATCCGGTTGACGAAGCGCGGCAGGGCGCGGCTGCTCGACTCGATCCACTGCGCCCAGCGGTTTTTCACCTCCTGCTCGGCCTCGGTCTGCGCCTGCAGCTCCTGCCGCACGCGGCCGGCGAGGATGCGGTGCAGCGTGGCGCGCTCGGCGGCGCGCAGCGGGCTCTGGGTCACCAGAGTCTGGGCTTGCTGCAAATAGATTTCCATCGCATCGACCAGCGCCGCGGTCGATACGCCGGTGAGCGCGTGCACGCTGCCGATGGCCTGCGCACGGCGGCGGTGCGTCGCCTTGTCCAGATCGGGTTGAAGGATCTGTAGCAAATGGGCGAGCTGTTTTTGCTTGAGCGCGTCGAGTTCGGCGGCATCGAGGGTGTCGAGCACGGCTTGCGCCTGCGGCAGTTGCGCCAAGTGGGCGTAGAAACTGGTGACGAAGGTCTGCGCCACCTCGGCCGCATGCGGCTGCAGCGCCTGCAACAAACGCTGCGCGGTGTCGCCGTACAGCGCCACGGCGCCGTCGTCGTACACCGGCTCGGCCGCTGGCTGCTGCCCGGCGTCGGGCAATTGCCACCAGGTCGTGCGGCTGGCCTTGCGCGACTTGCCGGCGTACAGCGCGGCGTCGGCGGCGCGCAGCAGGCTGTCGGCGTCGGCGCCATGCTGCGGGTACAGCGCGATGCCCAGGCGCATGTCCACCGTCGCCCGCTGCCCGCCGGGCAGCGCAAACGGCGCTTCGACAATGGCGTGCAGCCGGGTCAGGGTGGTGTCGAGGTCGGCGGTGTCGGTCAGCCCTTCGAGCACCAGCACGAACTC
>JBFXEK010000309.1:0-3270 GCA_050180155.1 Thiomonas sp.
CCAATCTGTACCAGCGCTACCCCTGGTCCACCTGGAGCATGGCGGCGGTGATGAACAACTTTGTCGGCGACGGCAACGGCTACATCGGCAACCCCAACCTCAAGCCGGAAAAAGCCACGACGCTCAGCGCCACCCTCGACTGGCACGCCGCCGACCGCGCCTGGGAATTCAAGGCGCAGCCGTTCTACACGCATGTGGCCGATTACATCGACGCCGTGCAGTGGAACGCCGCGGCCAACGCCCCGGCGGCCGTGCTGGCGAAAAACCAGTTCGTCGTCCTCAAATACGTCAACCAGACGGCGCGGCTGTACGGCGTCAACCTCTCGGGCAAAATGCCGCTGACCGACGGCGCGCTCGGCCGCCTGGGGCTGCAGGGCGTGGTCAATTACACTCGCGGCGAGAACACCACCACCGGCGGCAACCTCGACGCCATCATGCCGCTGAACGCCCGGCTCACCCTCACCCAAGACTGGCACGGCTGGAGCAACGCGCTGGAGTGGGTGCTGGTCAAGGCCAAAACCCAGGTCTCGGCGGTGCGCAACGAAATCCCCACCCCCGGCTACGGCCTGGTCAACGTGCGCGCCAGCTACGGGTTCAAGCAGGCGCGGGTGGACTTGGGCATCGACAATCTGTTGAACAAGATGTACTTCCTGCCCACCGGCGGCGACTACGTCGGTCAGGGCACGACCATGTCGATCAACGGCATCCCCTGGGGTATCGCCGTCCCCGGCCCCGGCCGCTCGGTGTATGCGCGCCTGAGCGTCAAGTTCTGAACGCCGCAGGCCGTTGCGTCTGCCGTTGCGCCTGCCGTTGCGTCTGCCGTTTCACTCGCCGTTTCGCGCAGCGCGGGCGAAGGCGGACAGACATCGACGGCCCGATTGAATAGCATTGCCTTTTTGCCACCCGCCGCGCGGGTGGCAGGCACTTTGCCGAAGGCTTGCTGATCATGTGTTCATCCCGCAGACGTTTTCTGTCCTCTGTCGCCGCCGGCCTGGCGGTTTGCGCCTTGCCGGCACGGGCGCGCGAGCTTCCCGTGGTCAAGTTGGCGTTCATCGACCCGCTGACCGGCCCGTTTGCTGCCGTCGGGCAAAACCAGTTGCAGAGCTGGCAGTTCGTCGCCGACCGCGTCAACCGCGGCAACACCGCCGGGGTGAAGTTCGAGATCGTGCCCTTCGACAACAAAGGCGCGGTGCAGGACACCATCAACGCTTTCCAGGCGGCGGTCGATCAGGGCATCCGCTACGTGTTGCAGGGCGACGGCTCGGGCGCGGCGCTGGCGCTTTCAAAGGCGGTGAGCAGGCACAACATGCGGCATCCAGGCAAAGAAGTCGTCTATCTGAATTACGCCGCGGTCGATCCGGCGCTGACCGGCAGCGATTGCAGCTTCTGGCATTTCGCGCTGCAACCGAGCGTGCCCATGACGCTGCAGGCGATGACCGACGACATCCGCAATCGGCCGCAGATCAAGCGCGTCTACCTCATCGAGCAGGACTATTCCTTCGGCCACCAAGTCGCCAAATACGCCCGCGAGATGCTCGCGCTCAAGCGCCCGGACGTGCAGATCGTCGGCGAAGACTTCGTCGCCCTCGGCCAGGTCAAGGACTTCTCGCCCTATATCGCCAAGGTACAGGCGGCCCGCGCCGACTGCATCATCACCGCCAACTGGGGGCCGGACCTCACTTTGCTGATCAAAGCCGCACAGCAAAGCGGATTGAAGGCCGACCTCTACACCTTCTACGCCAGCAGCCTGGGCGCGCCGAGCGAAATCGGCCCGCACGACGCCGGGCGGGTGAAGCTGGTGTACTACAGCAACCCCAACCTGCCCGGCGTGCTGCAAAGCCTGGAACAAGGCTTTCGTGACAAGTACAAGCAGGACTTTTCCGTGCCCGTCACCTACACCGGACTGGCGCTGCTGACCGCGGCGATGACCAAGGCGCGCAGCATCGAACCGCTGAAAGTCGCGCAGGCGATGGAAGGGTTGACCTTCCACACTTTCAACGGCGAAGTCACGCTGCGTGCCGCCGATCATCAATTGCTGCAGCCGATCTACCTCAGCTACTGGCAGCCGGTTTCCAAGGCCAACCCCTACGACGTCGAAAATACCGGCTACACCTTTGCGCTGGAGCGCACCTATCCGCCAGACAAAACCACCCTGCCCGCGCAGTGCACCATGCAGCGCCCGCTGACCACCTTGGTCTATCCGGTTCAACCGCCCAAAATCACGGCGAGCAAGGTGTCGGGCAGCGACTGATTCGCCCGTGCCGCATGGACACCCTGTTGCTGTCAACGCTCAACGGCCTGAGCTACAGCCTACTGCTGCTACTCCTGGTGTCGGGGCTGACGCTGATTTTTTCGCTGCTCGGTGTGCTCAATTTCGCCCACGGCAGCTTTTACATGCTCGGCGCCTACCTCGCCTGGCAGAGCGGGCAGTGGCTGGGATTTTGGGGCGGGCTGCTGCTTGCGCCGCTGGGCGTGGCGCTGCTGGCCGGCGGGTTTGAAATCGCCGTGTTGCGGCGGCTGCGGCCGCAAGGCCATTTGCCCGAATTGCTCGCCACATTCGCCTTGGGCGTCGTGCTGGTCGAGGCGGCGCGGCTGCTGTGGGGCAGCGCCGCGGTGCCGTACGCCATTCCGGCGGCGCTGCAAGGCCGTTTGTTCCGGCTGGGCGGCCTGGATTTTGCCACCTACCGCGGCTTTGTCATGGCCGTGGCGCTGGCCGCGCTCGGGCTGTCGTGGCTGCTGCTGCGTTACAGCCGCATTGGCCTGATCGTGCAGGCGGCATTGACGCACGCGCGCATGGTGGCCGCTCTCGGCCACGACGTGGCCGCGGTGCAGACCACGGTATTCGCCGCCGGTGCCGCCCTCGCCGGTCTGGCAGGCGCCGTGGGCGCGCCCTTGCTCGTCACCGAGCCGGACATGGCGGCCTCGATGGGTGTGCTGCTGTTTGCCGTGCTGCTCATCGGCGGGCTGGGGTCGCTGCGCGGCGCCGTGGTCGGCGCGCTGGTCGTCGGTGAATTGCAGACGCTGGCCGTGGCGGTCAACGGTTCGCTCGCCGATGTGCTGCTGCACCTGGGCTGGGCGGCACCGGCGGCGTGGCCTGCGCGCGATGGCCTGCTTGCCAGCCTGCTGCACCTGGATGTAGCGCGTGCCGCGGCGCTGCTGCCCTATGTGTCGTGTCCCGGCTGATTGGTAACACGTCTGTTGAACAGTTCGGGGTGTGATCGCTGCCATTGTTTCATGGCCTGGATGGGGCTGACATGCCCCAAGGCTTTC
>JBFXEK010000310.1:0-3258 GCA_050180155.1 Thiomonas sp.
CCGGCAAGGGCAGCCACGGCATGTACGAAGGGCACCTCATGTTCAACGAGGACGACGCGCTGGTGATGATCATCGTTGCCGTGCCGCAGGAGCTGGTCGATCCGCTGCTCGATGGCTTCCAGGCGTTTTTCCAGTCGCACTCCGGGGTGATTTTTGTCAGCGACATCCAGGTCGGGCGCGCGGTGAAGTTCATGGCCTGAGCAGGCGAAGAACGCGCCCGCCGGCGCGCAGCCGTTCATACCGCGCGGGTGTCGGCCTGCGGGTCTTTGGGCGACGCCAGTGCACGCGCCTGCTGCGTGAGGAATTCCAGGTAGGCCTGTGCCACCGCCGACAGCCGTTTGCCCTTGCGGTAGACGACGAACCACTGCCGCATGATGGGGAAATGCTCGACGTCGAGCAGGACCAGTCGGCGCATCGCCAGTTCCAGCTCCAGCGTGTGCAGCGACAAAACGCCCAACCCCAGCCCGGCCTCGACGGCCTGTTTGATCGCCTCGTTGCTGCTCATTTCCATTGCCGACTGGAATTCGATGCCGTAGCGCGAAAAGTGGCGTTCGGCGGCGTTGCGCGTACCCGAACCGGGCTCGCGGGTGATGAACGTCTCTTTGCCCAGAGTGCTGAGCGCCACGCGCTTGCGCCCGGCCAGCGCATGGGTCGGCGCGGCGATGACCACCAACGGGTTGTCGAGAAACGGCCGGGCGACCACGTCGGCCTGCGCCGGCGGCTGGCCCATGATCGCCAGGTCGGTGTTGGTGCTGGCCAGCGCGTCGAGGATCTGTTCCTGGTTCGACACCTGCAGCCGCACCTTGACTTGCGCGTGCAGGTTGCAGAACGCGGCGATGAGCTTGGGCGCGAAGTAGTTGGCGGTGCTGGCCACCGTGAGGTCGAGCTCGCCGCGCTGCACGCCGCGGAAGGCATCCATCGCCGCCTGCAAATCGAGCAGCCGGGCGCTGATGAGCGTGGCGTGGCGGTGCAGCTCGCGCCCGGCGTCGGTGAGGTGGATGTGTTTGCCGATCTGCTCGTACAGCGGCAGGCCGACCTGCTCTTCGAGCTGGCGCATCTGCATCGACACTGCGGGCTGCGTCAGGTGCAGCGCGTCGGCGGCGCGCGTGAAGCTCTGCTGGCGCACCACGGCGTCGAAAATCTGTAACTGTCGCAACGTCAGATGCATGGCATCACTCCATCAATAAAACTGATTCATCGTATCAGAAAGTCAAATTGCGGTTTATGGTTGCGTTCGCTATGGTTTGCCCATGTGAATCGATGGCAGACCCGCCGTCCGGCAGCAACAGGGTATGGCGGCCCGGGTGTTCATCGCCTCGCACCGGTTCTTGTCACACGTGGTTCGTTTTCGCGCGCAGCGCGCTTTGAGGAGTGGTCAAACATGGCTGTCAAAACTTATCAGGCCGGGGTCAAGGAATACCGGCAGACTTACTGGATGCCCGAGTACACCCCGCTGGATACCGACTTGCTGGCGTGCTTCAAAGTCACGCCGCAGCCCGGGGTCGATCGCGAGGAAGCCGCGGCTGCCGTGGCCGCCGAGTCGTCCACCGGCACCTGGACCACGGTGTGGACCGACCTGCTGACCGATCTCGACTACTACAAGGGCCGCGCCTACCGCATCGAGGACGTGCCCGGCGACGACACCTGCTTCTACGCCTTCATCGCCTACCCCATCGACCTGTTCGAAGAAGGTTCGGTGGTCAACGTGTTCACTTCGCTCGTCGGTAATGTGTTCGGCTTCAAGGCCATCCGCGCGCTGCGTCTGGAAGACGTGCGCTTCCCCATCGCCTACGTCAAGACCTGCGGCGGGCCGCCGATGGGCATCCAGGTCGAGCGCGACAAGCTCAACAAATACGGCCGTCCGCTGCTGGGCTGCACCATCAAACCCAAACTCGGCCTGTCGGCGAAGAACTACGGCCGCGCGGTGTACGAGGCGCTGCGTGGCGGCCTGGACTTCACCAAGGACGACGAAAATGTCAACAGCCAGCCGTTCATGCGTTGGCGCGAGCGCTTCGACTTCGTCGTCGAGGCCATCCAGAAGGCCGAGGCCGAAACCGGCGAGCGCAAGGGCCACTACCTCAACGTCACCGCGCCGACCCCGGAGGAGATGTACAAGCGGGCCGAGTACGCCAAGGAAATCGGCGCACCCATCATCATGCACGACTACATCACCGGCGGCTTCTGCGCCAACACGGGACTAGCCAACTGGTGCCGCAACAACGGCATGCTGCTGCACATCCACCGCGCGATGCACGCCGTGCTCGACCGCAACCCGCACCACGGCATCCACTTCCGCGTGCTGACCAAGATCCTGCGCCTGTCCGGCGGCGACCACCTGCACACCGGCACCGTGGTTGGCAAGCTCGAGGGCGACCGCGCCGCCACGCTGGGCTGGATCGATCTGCTGCGCGAGTCCTACGTGCCCGAAGACCGCAGCCGCGGCATTTTCTTCGACCAGGACTGGGGCTCGATGCCCGGCGCCTTCGCCGTGGCCTCCGGCGGCATCCACGTCTGGCACATGCCGGCGCTGGTGAGCATTTTCGGTGACGACTCGGTGTTGCAGTTCGGTGGCGGCACGCTCGGCCACCCCTGGGGCAACGCCGCCGGCGCGCACGCCAACCGCGTGGCCGTGGAGGCCTGCGTGCAAGCGCGCAACGAAGGCCGTCAGCTCGAAAAAGAAGGCAAGGACATCCTCACCGCCGCGGCGCAGCATTCTCCCGAGCTGAAGATCGCGATGGAAACCTGGAAAGAGATCAAGTTCGAGTTCGACACCGTGGACAAGCTCGACATCGCCAACAAGTAATGCCGCCGTGGCGCGGCGCCTGCCCGCTGCAGCGCCGCGTTGCCACCCTCTGTTCATCGAAAGGATATCGTCATGGCCGTTCAAGCCTACCGCTCGACCAAAAAGTACGAGACGTTTTCTTACCTGCCGCAAATGACGCCCGAGCAGGTGCGTCGCCAGATCGCCTACGCGCTCGCTCAGGGGTGGAACCCGGCGGTGGAGCACACCGAGCGCGGCACGCCCGCCAAAGTGAGCTTCTGGTACATGTGGAAGCTGCCGATGTTCGGCGAGCAGTCCGTGGACGCCGTGCTGGCCGAAATCGAAGCCTGCCACCGCGAGTTTCCCGACCAGATGGTGCGTTTCGTCGCCTACGACAACTACGCGCAAAGCCAGGGCATGGCCTTCGTCGTCTATCGCTGAAGCCCGCGGGCGATGCGGCGCCGACAAGCGCGGCATCGCCCGAGCCAAGCGTCTGA
>JBFXEK010000311.1:0-3252 GCA_050180155.1 Thiomonas sp.
AGCCGCGATGCCGTGCCCTGCGCACGCGGGATGACGTTGTTGGCGTAAGCCTGCGCTTCGTTCTTCAGCCGTTCGCGGTCCTGGCCGGCCTTGATCGCATCGTCGAACGCGGCCTGCACCTGCTCGGGCGGCTGCACGTTTTGCAGAGTGACCGTGGTGATGATGATGCCGGTTTTGTAGCGGTCGAGGATTTTTTGCGTCAGTGACTGCACGTCGCTGGCCACCTGTTCGCGGCCTTCGTACAACACGTAGTCGAGCGATTTGTTGCCGACGACTTCGCGCACCGCGGTTTCCGCCGCCTGCGACACGGCGTCGTCGGGGCTGCGATTGTTGTAGAGATAGTCGACGACGTTGTCGATGCGGTACTGCACGGCAAAGCGCACATCGACGATGTTTTCGTCTTCGGTGAGCATCGCCGACTCGGGCAGGCCGGTGGCTCTGACCTCGCCGCCCCGGCCCACTTCGACCGAGCGCACCTGCGACACATTGACGATTTCGTCAGCCTCGAACGGATAGGGCAGCCGCCAGTGGAAACCGGCGTTGGTAATGTAGGCCAGCTTGCCAAAGCGGGTGACCGCCGCTTGCTGCCCTTCCTGCACGATGAAAAAACCCGAAGCCAGCCAGCCGAGAACGCCGATGACGATGAGAATGACAAAACCCACGCCCATGCCTTTGGCCGAGGGATAGAGGTCTGGGCGTTGCGGCGGTGTCCCCATGCCGCCGTTACCGCGCTTTTTGCCGAACAGGCCGTTGAGTTTGCGGTTGAAATCGCGCCAGAGTTCGTCCAGATCGGGCGGCCCGCCGTTGTTGCCCCCGGGACGGCGGTTCGGGTCCTGGCCGTTTTGCTGGGTGTTTTGCTGGTTGCCGCCGCCGTCTTTGCCCCAGCGCGGGTCGTTGAGGTTGAACAGCCGCCAAGGCCATGCACGCCGCGCGGCTGACGCAGGCGGAGCGTTGTGTGCGGCAGGGCGGGCACGCCAAAAACGGGAGGGTGTCATGCGCAGAAAGGGGTTGAGTCTGACACGGCAGACGCCGCGGATTGAAAACGAGGGTCGGCGAGCACGGCTTGAAGCAAGGCGGTTTTCAGCGCGACGATGCCCGCGCCCGTCAGGGCGCTCACGGCAAACCGGGCTATCGTAGCATGGGGTTCGGCGTCTTCGCGGGGGATGTGATCGTTTGTAACCTGTAGATTCAGCGGCAGCAAATCGGACTTGTTCAAGATCAAGAACTGCGGAATGTCATCGGCGCCGATTTCGCGCAGCACGGCGTCAACTTCGTCCATCTGCTCGCGCAGCATCGGCGAGCTGGCATCGACCACGTGCAGCAGCAAGTCGGCCTGCAAGGTGTCTTCCAGCGTGGCTTTGAACGCCTCGATCAGGGTGTGCGGCAGATCACGAATGAAACCCACGGTATCCGACAGCGTCACGTTGACTTGTGGTGCCAGGTACAGCTTGCGCGTGGTGGTGTCGAGGGTGGCGAAAAGCTGGTCGGCGGCGTAAATCTTGGATTTGGTCAGCGCGTTGAACAGCGTACTTTTCCCTGCATTGGTGTAACCGACCAGCGCGATGCGGAACACCCCGGTGCGGCCGCGGGCGCGACGTTGCGTCGTGCGCTGGCGGGCGAGTTTGCCCAGGCGCAGGCGCAGCATTTTGATTTTGTCGTCGAGCATGCGGCGGTCGAGCTCGATCTGCTTTTCGCCGGGGCCGCCACGCAAGCCGATGCCGCCAGCCTGCCGCTCCAGGTGAGTCCAGCCGCGCACCAGCCGCGTGGCGAGGTGTTCCAGGCGGGCGAGTTCGACCTGCATCTTGCCTTCGGCGCTTTGCGCGCGGCGGGCAAAAATTTCCAGAATCAGGCCGGTGCGGTCGATCACCGGTTTGCCCAGCGCCTTTTCCAGGTTGCGTTGCTGGATCGGGGTCAGGGTGTTGTCGAAAATGATGGCGTCGGCTGCAGACGCGCTGACCAGTTCGCCGAGTTCTTCCAGCTTGCCCGAGCCGATGTAGGTGGCGGCGTCCGGCTTTGGGCGCACGCAGGTCAATTCGGCAGCCAGGGCGTAGCCGGCCGAGGCGCTGAGTTGTTCGAGCTCGGCCAGCGCATCTCCCGGCACCGGGCGCCGGGATTGCACGCTGACCAGCGCGGCGCGCTCGGGGCCGTCAGGCCGCAGAGGTTTCTTGCTCACCTACTTGAAACGAGACGGGCCGCGCCGGAACTACGGTGGAAATCGCGTGCTTGTAGACCATCTGTGTCACGGTATTGCGCAACAGCACGACGTATTGATCGAACGATTCGATGTGGCCTTGCAATTTGATGCCGTTGACCAGGTAAATCGACACCTGCACATGCTCCTTGCGCAGCAGGTTCAAAAAGGGGTCTTGTAGCAACTGCCCTTTATTACTCATCTGATTCTCCGTAGTGTGAGGGAAGCTTAAATGGCATTCATGGTCTGGAATGCAAGAGCACGCAAAATAACATATTGCGTTCTTGCCCCGTGCCGCTGACGTCTTTCAGTCATCGCGCGCATAGGGATTGGCCGAGGTGCGGTACTCGATGCGCAAAGGTGTCCCGCCCAAGTCGAATTTTTCACGCAAACGGCCTTCGAGGTAGCGGGTGTAGCTGGCCGGAATGCGGTCGAGCGCGTTGCCGTGGATCACCACGACCGGCGGGTTGGTGCCGCCCTGGTGCGCATAACGCAGCTTGGGCCGCACCGCTGCGGCGCGCGGCGGCTGCTGTTGCGCTACGGCGTCGATGATCGCGCGAGTGAGCTTGGGTGTGGGCAATTTGCGGTACGCCGCGGCGTGCGCGGCGAGCACCGATTTCATCAATCCACCCAGCCCGGCACCGGTTTTTGCCGAAATACTGTGAAACCGCGCGAACGAGACGAAAGGCAGGCGCTGGCGGATCGCCAACCGCAGCCGCTCGCGCGCATAGGCGTCGGCGGCGTCCCATTTGTTCGCCGCCAATACCATCGCCCTGCCCGCCTCGACGGCAAAGCTGGCAATGTGCGCATCCTGCTCGGACACGCCTTCGGTGGCGTCGAGCAGCAACACCACCACATTGGCTTGCTCGATGGTTTGCAAGGTTTTGATCACGGAAAACTTTTCTACCGCCTCGAACACCTTGCCCTTGCGCCGCAGCCCGGCGGTGTCGATGAGGACGAACTGGCGGCCGTCGCGTTCGAACGGCACTTCGATGGCGTCGCGCGTGGTGCCCGGCTGGTCGAAGGCGATGACCCGCTCCTCGCCGACCAGGGCGTTGACC
>JBFXEK010000312.1:0-3236 GCA_050180155.1 Thiomonas sp.
TCCCCGGCGAGCTGGTGGTGGACTTCAACTTCCGCTTTTCCACCGCATCCACCCCCGAGCAGCTGCGGCAACGGCTGCACGCCGTGCTCGACCGCCACGCGCTCGATTACTCCATCGACTGGTCGCTCGGCGGCGAGCCCTTTCTGACTCCGCCGGGTGCGCTGTCCGCGGCGTTGCAAGCGGCCATCCGCGCCGAAACCGGTTTGAACGCCGAACTGTCCACCAGCGGCGGCACGTCCGATGGCCGCTTCATCGCCAAAATCTGTCCGCAAGTCGTCGAATTCGGCCCGGTCAACGCCAGCATCCACAAAATCGACGAATGCGTCGATGTGCACGCCATAGACACGCTGAAAAACATCTACCGCCGCACCCTCGAGGCGTTGGCGGTATGAGGCCGCGCAGCGAGGCCGCCACGCCGACGCTGGCGCAGGCCTGGGCCGAAACCGCACAGGCGCTCGACGCCGCTAATCTGACTTACGGTCACGGTTGCGCCAACGCGCAAGAGGAGGCGGCGTGGCTGGTGTTGTACGCCGTGGGTCTGCCCGCCACCGAGGCGGCGCGTTTGCAGCAGCACGCGCGGCGAAGGCTGAGCGCGGCGCAGTGGCAACGGGTCGTACGGCTCACCGCCGAGCGCATCGCGTCGCGCCAGCCGCTGGCGTATCTGTTGGGGCAGGCATGGCTGGCTGGGTTGCGTTTCACCGTGGACCGCCGGGTGATCGTGCCGCGCTCGTTCATCGCCGAATTGCTCGTGCAGGGAGCGTTCGACCCCTGGCTGCCGCAGCCGCCGCGCCGCGTGCTCGATCTGTGTACCGGGTCGGGTTGTTTGGCGATCTTGGCGGCGCTGGAGTGGCAGCAGGCGCAGGTCGATGCCAGCGACATCTCCGCCGACGCGCTGGACGTGGCGCAAATCAACCACGCGGCGTATGCCCTGCAGGATCGGGTGCGGCTGATCGCCTCCGATTTGTGGGACGCGCTGCCGGCGCAGCCGGGTGCAGGCTACGACCTCGTGCTGTGCAACCCGCCTTACGTGCCGGCGGCGAGCATGCAGGCGCTGCCGCAGGAATACCGCCACGAACCGGCGCTGGCGCTGGCCGGGGGCGCCGACGGCATGGACTTGATACGCCGTCTCCTGCAGCAGGCGCCGGAGCATCTGGCGCCGCAAGGCGTGCTGGTGCTCGAAGTCGGCAACGAGCGCGCTGCGTTCGAGGCCGCATTCCCGCGTCTGCCGGCTGTCTGGCTGGATACCGAGCAGCATCCGGAAGCGGTATGTCTGCTGCTCGCCGCAGACCTGCGCGCGGCTGCCGACGCGACTCGGGCATGATCCGCCTCACCGACGTCGTGTTGCGTCGCGGCACGCAAATCGTGCTCGACCGCGCCAGCCTCACGCTGCACGCGACCGACAAGGTCGGTCTGGTCGGCGTCAACGGTGCGGGCAAGACGTCGCTGTTCAAGCTGCTGCTGGGCGAATTGCACGAAGACGCGGGCAGCGTCGAACGGCCGGCTGGATGGCGGGTGGCCACCGTCGCCCAAGATGTACCGGACACCGATGCCAGCGCCACCGAGTTCGTGTTGCAGGGCGACGGCGCGTTGCAAGCCGCGCAGCGGGCGCTGCATGCGGCACTGCAGTCGCCAGCGCACGACGCCGCCGCAGCGCATGCGTTGGCCGAGGCGCAGCACGCGTTCGAACTGGCCGGCGGCTACACCGCGCGGGCGCGTGCCCAGGCGCTGCTGCTCGGGCTGGGGTTCAGTCTGGCCGAGCTGGAGCGGGCGGTGCGCCAATTTTCCGGCGGGTGGCGGATGCGGTTGGCGCTGGCGCAGGCGCTGTTTGCGCCGAGCGACTGTCTGCTGCTCGACGAGCCGACCAACCACCTCGACCTGGATGCGCTGGTCTGGCTGGAGCAATGGCTGTCGCGCTACGGCGGCCTGCTGCTGATGATTTCACACGACCGCGAGTTTCTCGACGCCGTCTGCCGTATCACCGTGCACCTCGACGGCGGCAAACTCACCCGCTACGGCGGCAACTACACCTTGTTCGAGGAGCAGCGGGCGGAAAAACTCATGCAGCAACAGGCGGCGTTCGCGCGGCAACAGCAGGACATCGCGCGGCTGACCCGCTTCGTCGAACGGTTTCGCGCCAAGGCGACCAAGGCGCGGCAGGCGCAAAGCCGGATGAAGGCGCTCGAACGCATGCAGCGTCTGGCTCCCGTGGTTTTGAGCAACGCGCTGCGCATCGAACTGCTGCCGCCGCACAGCCTGCCGCAACAGCTCCTCACCCTGCACGACGCCACATGTGGCTACGCGGCGCAGCCGGTGCTGCAGCGCGTCAGCCGCAGCATCACTGGCGGTTTGCGCATCGGCATCCTCGGCGCCAACGGCCAAGGCAAATCCACCCTGGTCAAAACCCTCGCCGGCGTGTTGCCGCTGCTGGCGGGTCAGCGCATCGAAGGCAAGGGCTTGGTGATCGGCTACTTCGCGCAGCAGGAAGTGGACGTGCTGCGCCTGGACGAATCGCCGCTGCAGCACATGCAACGGCTCTCGCGCGACACCCCGGCGCACACCACCGAGCAGGACTGGCGCAATTGGCTGGGTCGCTACCAATTCGACGGCGACATGATGCTGCGCCCTTGCGGTAGCTTTTCCGGCGGTGAAAAAGCGCGGCTGGCGCTGGCTTTGGTCATCTGGCGGCGGCCCAACCTGTTGCTGCTCGACGAACCGACCAACCACCTCGACCTGCCCACACGCGAGGCCCTGGCGCTGGCGCTGCAGGATTTCACCGGTACCGTGCTGCTGGTGTCACACGACCGCGCTTTGCTCCGGGCGACCTGCGATGCCTTCTGGCTGGTCGCCGGAGGCGAGGTGCAAGACTTCGACGGCAGCTTGGACGACTACCAGCAATGGGCGTTGTCGCGCACGGCGCAGCGGCAAACCACCGCGCAGCAGGCGCCGACAGCCACAGCAGCTGCGCCAGCAGCAGGCAGCGAACGCAAACAGCTGCGCCGCCAGCAGGCCGAGCAACGGCAGCAGCGCGCGCAGCAGCTCAAGCCGCTGAAAGCCGAATTCGCCAGGGTCGATGCCGAGCTGCGACAGCTCGAAGCCGAACGCAGCGCACTGGAAACCGAGCTGGCGCGCCCGGACGGGATCGCCGCGCAGCGCGCCGAACAAGGCAGGCGACACCATGCGGTCAGCGCCCGCATCGCCGCGCTCGAAGAGCGCTGGCTGGAACTCGGCGAGCGCAT
>JBFXEK010000313.1:0-3236 GCA_050180155.1 Thiomonas sp.
AGCACGAACTCGTCGCCGCCGATGCGGCCGACGAAGTCGGTGTCGCGCAACGCCTGCTGCAGCCGTTGCGCAAAGGCTTGCAGCAGCGCGTCTCCTGCCTCGTGTCCCCATTGGTCGTTGACCGGCTTGAAATCGTCCAGATCGAGCATGCCCACGGCGAGCAGGCTGTGCTGCCGCCGGGCGCGGGCAATCGCCCGGCCCAGGTGCAAATCGACCGCGGTGCGGTTGGGCAGGCGGGTGAGCGCGTCGTGCGTGGCGCGCAGCCGCAGCCGCCGCTCCAGCCGTTCGCGGCGCAGCGCCCCGGCCATCAGATCGGCGAGCAACTCCACGGTTTGCGCCTGCTGCGCTTGCGGCGCGCCGTCCGGCGGGCGGGAAAACCAGGCCAGCGCCAGCACGGCGAGGGTTTGCGTGCCCGAGCGCACCGGCACGGCGTAGCTCGCCTTGAGGCCGCCGTCGACGAAGGCGGGCAGGGCGTCGGCGGCGTGCGCGTAGTCCGGCTCGAACACGGCGCGGCCTTCGCGCAACGCCCGACCGGCCACGCCCAGGTCTGCAGGGAAGCGGTAGCCGCTGAACTGCCGCTGGTAACTCTCGGGCAGGCCGTAAAACAGCCGGTAGCCGAGCATGTCGCCGTCGCGCTCGATGAACGCGGCGCCGTCGGCGCCGAGCAACTGCGCGGCCGCCGCGGCGATGCGCTCGAAAAACCGGCCGAAATGCACTTCGCGCACCAGCGCGCGCAGCAGGGACAGCGGCAGCAGCGGCGGGGCCGCGCTGTCCTGAGCCGTGCGGCTGGCCGGCAGCGCGTTGCTGCCGATTTGATAGAGCACGCTGCGGTTTTTGCCGTCGGCCTTGGCCTGGTACAGCGCGATGTCGGCCTGCTCCATCAGGGCAGAGAGCACGGCCTCGGCCGCCTGCTCGGGCCGGGGCACGGTGCAGGCCACGCCGATGCTGCAAGTGGGCAGCGCGATGCGCTCGCCACCGGGGCAGTCTTGCGTGCGGCCTTCGAGGTCGCGGCGCATCGCTTCAGCGATTTGCAACGCCTGCTCGCCGCTGGCGCCACGCAGAAACAGGCAGAATTCTTCGCCGCCGAGCCGGGCGAGCAATTGGCCCTCGGGGGTGAGCGCGTGCAGCGCGCTGGCGGCCTGTTGCAGCACCAGGTCGCCGCAGGCGTGGCCGCGGCTGTCGTTGATCTGTTTGAAATCGTCGAGGTCGAACATCACACACGCCGCCGGCTGGCCGGTTTGCGCCAATTCGCCGATGTCGCGTTGCGCGCGCGCCTGGAAATGCCGCCGGTTGGGCAGCCCGGTCAGCGCGTCGGTCTGCGCCTCGGTGGCGAGTTGCTGCTCGCGTTGCTTGCGCTCGGTAATGTCCTTGAATACGAACAGCAGCGCGTTTTTGCCGTCGAACGGTGTCTGAATCACCGAGCACAGCACCCAGACGACGCCGCCGCCGAACCGGCGAAAGGCGAATTCTCGGTTGCGCACGGCATGATGCGCGCGCAGGTCGGCGAGCAACGCATCGCGCGCCGACGGGTCGACCCAATGCGCCGCGCCCTGGCGGCCCACCAGGCTGGCCTGTTCGTCGCCAAACAGCTCGCTGGCGGCGGAATTGGCGTACAGCACCTCGGAGGTGTCCACCGCGGTGAGCAGGGCGGGAGCAGGCAGGTTGTCGATGACGTCGCGAAAACTGCGCTCACGCCGCAACAGCGCCTGCGCGCGCTCGGCGGCACGCTGCTCCAGCTCGTTGTTGAGCACGCGCAGCTCGGCCAGAGCCGTCAGGCGCTCGCGCTGCAGCGCGCCGGCGAACAAAATCCCTGCCGACATGGCGATGCCCAGCAGCTCCACACCGATCACTGCTTCGTCCGTGGGCAGCGCGGCGTAGGGGCCGTAGCCGGCCAGGGTGGCGCCCAAAACGAGGATGAAGGCCACGGCCAGATGCGCCAGCGCCAGCCACAAGTCGAGGTGGAAGACCGACCAGATCGCCGGCAGCAACATCATGCCGAGTAGGCCGATGCGCGTGGGAACGCTCAAGCCCGGAGCGAAAAACACCACCGCCCAGACCACCAGGCTGAAGGCGAACGCGCCCAGCCCTTGCGGCTGCAGCAGCAACCGTGCCCATTGCGCCACGCTGCCGCGGCGCAACCACAGCAGATGCGCCACGGGAACGAGCATCAGCGCCGCGCTGGCGTCGCCCACGCCCCAGCCCAGCCAAGTCGGCACGAAAGCGCTGGCCGGCGCCTGCTCCAGGCCCACCACCCCGCTGGCACCGAACAGCCCCGACACCAAACCCTGCACCGCGCCCATCCACAGCACGAAGCGGGCAATGCTCGCCGATTCGCTCCAGAAGCGTTGCGCTTGCGTGGGCAAATCGCGCAAGCCCCATGCGCCAAGCAGCGGTGCCAGCACATTGCCCACCGACACCCAGGCGGCGCCTGGCAGGTTCCAGCCGAACAGCGCGACGTTCACCGTCAGCGAGCCGAGGAACACCCCCGGCATGCCGCGCCAGCCCCACACCAGGGCGGCGAACACGCTCAGCGCCGCCGGCGGCCAAAACGGCGAGACGACGTGAAACACCCCCGCCGGCAGCACGCCCAGCGCGGTGTAGACCAGCAGCAGGGCGACGTTGAGCCCGACCAGGCGTTGCGCTGCGGGGCGCAAACGCCCGGAGTCAGACACTCAGATCACCCGCAGGAATCTGATATTGCCCCGGCCCCATGAGGTCGATGCCGCAGGGCAGGTTGTCCAGCCAGTCGAGCAACTGGCCGATGGCCGCCCCGGCCAGCGGCGCGCCGTGCTGCGGCGCGATCATTTTGATGTCGAGCTGGCGCACCATGCGCACCCACAGCTTGAGGATTTTGTTGCTCACCATGTAGCGGCGGTGAAACGCCTCCATGCCGTGCGGCATCGGATCGAGGCTGGTGATGACGTGCCCGGCCTGCGCCCCGCTGAGCAGCGATACGCCCAGGTCGCCGGAGAACAGGATTTTGCTCACCGGGTCGTAAAACTGGAAGTTGCCCTCGGCGTGCATGAAGTGCGCCGGCAGCAGCCACAGCGTGGTCTGGCCAAAGCGCAGCCGCCCGCCGGCGTCGGGCACGCCGATCACCCGGTTGTCGGTCTTGCCGAGTTTGCAAAAATGCGGCGCAAACCGCGCCCACAGCGCCGAAATCACCAGCTTGGCCTGGGTGGAGGTCATCCAGCGATCGAGCGAGGCGATGATGTCGGGGTCGGCGTGCGACGCCA
>JBFXEK010000314.1:0-3224 GCA_050180155.1 Thiomonas sp.
CGGCGAAACCGTCAAACAGGGCGAAATCGTGGCGCTGTCGGGCAATACCGGCTGGTCCACCGGCCCGCATCTGTACTTTCAGTTTTTCGTCCACGGCACCCCGGTCAACCCGCTGACCATCGCGCAGTACTCACCCAAGGGCACGCCGGTGCCGGCGGCGCTGCGGGCGCAATTCTTCGCCCAGACCACCGAGTCGCGGCGGCTGCTGGCGTTGGCTGCGGGCGGCACGGCGGTGGCCAGCGTCGCGGCGCCGCAAGCGAAGGAGGCGCGTCATGGCTGAGCCGTTGCCCGGTAAGGCTGCCGTGTTGCGGCTGCGGCGGCTGTGCGCTGAGCTGACCCAACCGTTGCGCGACTATCCGCGCCGCAGCGCAGCCGCCGTGGGCGGTGTGCTGTTGCTGAGCAGCGCAGCGGCGTTTGCGCTGTCACAAGTGCAGCCGCCGTTGCCGCCGCGGGTGATGGTGGCCGCGGCGTTCGACGCTGACGTCCAGGCGCAGTCGGCCGCGCTGGCCGACGCTGACGTGCATTACGTCCAAACCACGTCGGTGCGCCGCCAGGACACGGTGCAGCAACTGCTGCGCCGCCTGGGGGTGACCGATCCGGCGGCGGTGCGGCAATTGGTGCAGGACACGCATCTGCGCGCTCTGGTTGCCGCCGGGGCGCAAGCCGAGCCGGTGCGCGCCGTGGTCAACGCCCAGGGCGAGCTGCTGCAGCTCGACGCCGTGCTGCCCTTGCCCGCCGATACCGACCCCGATGGCGTTGCGGTCTGGCGCACGTTGCAAGTGCGCGCTGCGGCCGATGGTGCGTTGCAAGCGGCGATCAGCGAACGCCCGCTGCAGCCGCGCACCCGGCTGGCGAATGTGCCGGTACACGGCGCGCTGGTCACGGCGCTGAGCCAATCGGGGGTTCCCGCGGCGGTCGGCCAGCAATTGATCAAGGCGTTCGCGCCGCAGATGGATTTGCGCCGCAGCCTGCGCAAGGGCGACCAGATCGCGCTGGTCTACTCCATGCAGACGCTCGACGGCCGCGACGTGCGCCCCGGGCGCCTGCTCGCCGCCGAGGTGCAGACTCGCGGCACCTTGCACCAGGCGGTGTGGTTCGCGGCAGCCGGCGGCAAAGGTGCGTACTACACCCCGGCCGGGCAGGGGCTGGAAAAAGCCTGGGCGAGTTCGCCGATCCCCGGCGCCAAGGTCACCTCGCCGTTCGGCATGCGGCTGCACCCGGTCAGCGGCCGGCGCGAAATGCACGAAGGCGTCGATTTCGCCGCGCACATCGGCACGCCGGTAGCCAGCGTGGCCGAGGGGCGGGTGAAATTTGCCGGGGTGCAAAGCGGCTATGGCAATGTGGTCAAGATCGTGCATCCCGGCGGGTTCGAAACCGTGTATGCCCACCTCAGCCGCATCGCGGTTCGGCCCGGGCAGACGGTGGGCGAAGGGCAGCTCGTCGGCCACAGCGGCAATACCGGCACATCGACCGGGCCGCACCTGCATTTCGAATTCCACGTCGCCGGGCGTCTGGCCGACCCGTTGCGCATGGCCAGTTATGTGCCGCAGGGCAAGCCGCTGCCGCCGGGTGAGAAGGCGGCTTTCTTCGCTGCCACGGCGGTTTTGCGCAACCAGCTCGCGCAGGCCGCAGGCCGCGACGAGCCGACCCGTCTGGCACGGGTCGACTGAGAAGGTGTGAACGCAGCCGCCTCCTCCCGCGCCTTCTCCCGCTCGTGACGCGCAGCACGCTGCCCTCGTCGTTGCCCATGCCTGCCGCTGGCGCGGCGCCGGCTGCGCGCACACCATCTGCGCTCAGCCCCTTCTTCATCGGTTTGATGTCGGGCACGTCGCTCGACGGCGTCGACGGCGTGGTGTTGCACCTTCGGGCGCAAGGCAGACCGCAGGTGGTGGCGCACGCCGCCTGCGCCATGCCGCAGGCCTTGCGCGACGAACTGCTGGCGCTCAACGCCGCCGGCGCCGACGAACTTCATCGCAGTTCCGTTGCCGCGCAACGACTCGCCGCGCTGTACGCCGATGTCGTGGCGCAACTGCTGCAGCGCAGCGGGCTGCGCGCCGCGGACGTGGCCGCCATCGGCGCGCACGGACAGACGGTGCGCCACCGCCCCGACCTGGGCTACACCGTGCAACTGGGCGCCCCGGCGCTGCTGGCCGAGCGCTGCGGCATCGCCGTGGTCGCCGACTTTCGCAGTCGAGACGTGGCCGCCGGCGGCCAGGGCGCGCCGCTGGTGCCGGCATTCCACCGCGCCGTTTTCGCCGACCCCGGCGCCGACGTCGCCGTGCTCAACCTCGGCGGCTTCGCCAACCTCAGCCTGCTGTACGCCGACGGCCGCACTCTGGGTTTCGACACCGGCCCGGGCAACGTGCTGCTCGACCACTGGGCGCAGCGTCACACCGGGCAGCGCTTCGACGCCGCGGGTGCCTGGGCGGCCACGGGCACGGTGTTGCCCGGTTTGCTCCAGGCGATGCTTGCCGACGGCTACTTTCAACGACCGCCGCCCAAGAGCACCGGGCGCGATGCGTTTCATCCGCGCTGGCTCGACCGGCTGCTCGCCGCGGCAGCACCCGGCGCCGCGCCGCAGGACGTGCAAGCGACGCTGGCGGAGTTGACGGCGCAGTCGGTGGCCGCTGCGCTGCGGCAAACCCTGCCTGCAGCGCAGCGCTTGGTGATTTGCGGCGGCGGGGCGCACAACGCCGATTTACGGCGCCGTTTGCACGCGGCGTTGCCTGGGGTGCAGTGCACCCCGAGCGATGCGCTGGGGCTGCCTGCCGAGCAGGTCGAAGCCGCGGCCTTCGCCTGGCTGGCGCAGCGCACGCTGCACGGCCTGCCGGGCAATCTGCCCGCGGTCACCGGCGCTGCCGGCCCGAGGGTGCTAGGCGCGATCTACCCCGTCTGAGCGCCGCCAAACCATCGGCGGGCGACGCCACGCAGGCGGTTTTCAGACCGAGAACGACGAACCGCAACCGCAGGTGGTCACCGCGTTGGGGTTTTTGATGACGAACTGCGCGCCTTCGAGCCCTTCCTTGTAGTCGATCTCGGCGCCGACCAGGTATTGCAGGCTCATGGCGTCGATCAACAGGGTGACGCCGTTTTTCACCATCTGCGTGTCGTCGTCGTTGATCGACTCGTCGAAGGTGAAGCCGTATTGGAATCCGGAGCAGCCGCCGCCTTGGACGAACACGCGCAGCTTCAGCTCGGGGTTGCCTTCTTCGTCGATCAGCTCC
>JBFXEK010000315.1:0-3181 GCA_050180155.1 Thiomonas sp.
GACCTCGACTGGGCGCCGCGTACCGACATGCAGACCGCGCAGCGCAAAATCTTCGACGCCTACCGCGGCCACATCGCGCAGGCGCGCGCGCTGGTGGACGACAGCGGCAACTGACCTCGGCGCTGGCGGTCAGCCGCGCCACAGCCAGGCCGCGCCGCGCACCCCGGACGAATCGCCGTGGCGCGCCGGCCGCAGCGGGGTGCGCACGTCGTCGGCAAACACCCACTGGCCCCAGCGCTGCGGCACTTCGGCGTAGATCTCGTGCACATTGCTCATGCCGCCGCCGAGCACGATGACATCCGGGTCGAGCAAGTTGATGACGTGCGCCAGCGCCCGCGCCAGACGGTCGCAGTAGCGGATGAAACTGGCGCGCGCCGCAGCGTCGCCGGTGCGCATCGCCGCAATGATGTCCGGCGCCGCCAGCGCGCCGCCGCGGTGCGCGGCATGGTCGGCGGCGAACGCCGGGCCGCTGAGCCAGGTTTCGATGCAACCATGCTGCCCGCACCAGCACGCCGGCCCGGGCGATTCGCCCCAGGCGGCAGCCAGACGCGGCCAGGGCAGCGGGTTGTGCCCCCATTCCCCGGCGATGGCGTTTGCTCCCAGCCAGTCGTTGCCGTCGATGGCGATGCCGGCGCCGACGCCGGTGCCGAGAATGGCGGCAAACACCACCCGAGCGCCCTGCCCGGCGCCGTCGACCGCCTCGCTGATGGCCAGGCAGTTGGCGTCGTTGTGCAGCCGCACCGGGCGCGACAGCCGCTGCTCCAAATCGCGCTGCAGCGGCCGGCCGTTGAGCGCAGTAGAGTTGGCGTTGCGTATCAGCCCGCTGCGCGGCGACACCGAGCCGGGAATCGCCACACCCAGCGGCAGACGGCGGCCCAGCGCGGCGTCGGCCTGTTCGACCAGCGTGGCGATCGCCTCGATGGTCGCCGCGTAGTCGCGTTGCGGCGTGGCGCGGCGCCGGCGGAGCAAAAAGCCACCGCTTGCGTCGAGCACGGCGACCTCGATTTTGGTGCCACCCAGATCGACACCGAGCAGCGGCTGGTCAACCATCGCCCAGCAACGCGAGCAAACCGGCTTCGTCGATCACCGCCACGCCGAGTTCCTGCGCCTTGGCCAGCTTGCTTCCGGCCTCGGTGCCGGCGACGACGTAATCGGTTTTTTTCGACACCGACCCCGCCACCTTGCCGCCAGCGGCTTCGATGCGTTCTTTGGCCTGCTCCCGGCTCATGTGCGGCAAGGTGCCGGTGAGCACCAAGGTCTTGCCTGTCAGCGGCCCGGCGGTCGCAACCGAGCCGACCTCGTCCCAGTGCACGCCGCGCTCGCGCAACTGCGCGAGCACTTCGCGGTTGTGCGGCTGGTCGAAAAACGTGCGGATGCTCTGCGCCACCACCGGCCCGATGTCGCTGACTTGCAGCAGCGCATCGACCGGAGCCTGCACGATCGCATCCAGACTGCCGAAATGCCGCGCCAGATCCTTTGCCGTGGCCTCGCCGACGTGGCGGATGCCCAGCGCGTAGAGAAAGCGCGCCAGGGTCGTCGATTTGCTGCGTTCGATCGCGGCGAGCAGGTTGCCCGCGCTTTTCTCGGCCATGCGGTCGAGCGCGGCCAACACTGGCTGGTCGAGCTGGTACAAATCGGCGACGGTACGCACCAGGCCGCCGTCGACGAGCTGATCGACCAGCTTTTCTCCCAGCCCTTCGATGTCCATCGCCCGCCGGCTGGCATAGTGCAGGATGGCTTGTTTGCGCTGCGCCGGGCAATACAGCCCGCCGGTGCAACGCCAGTCGGCTTCGCCCGGTTCGCGCACGATGGCCGAGCCGCATACCGGGCAGCGTCCGCCGAGTAGTCTGTACAAATCGAAGGGCTCACCAGCGTCGGCGGGGCGGCGGTCGCGCTCGACGGCGACCACTTCGGGAATGACGTCGCCGGCACGGCGCACGATCACCGTATCGCCCACACGCACGTCCTTGCGCCGCACTTCGTCTTCGTTGTGCAGCGTGGCGTTGGTCACGGTCACGCCGCCGACGAAAACCGGCTCGAGCTTGGCCACCGGGGTGAGCTTGCCGGTGCGACCGACCTGGATGTCGATCGCCAGCACACGGGTGCTGCGTTCTTGCGCCGGGTATTTGTGCGCCACCGCCCATACCGGCTCGCGGTTGCGAAACCCCAACTGCGCCTGCAGCGCCAGGCTGTCGACCTTGTAGACCACGCCGTCGATGTCGAACGGCAGTTTGTCGCGTTCGGCGGCGATGCGGGCGTGGAACTCGATCAGCGTCTGCGCCCCCGGGCCAGCCACGCGCTGCTTGGCCACCGGCAGGCCAAAGGCTTCGAAGGCATCGAGCATGCCGTGCTGCGTCTGCGGCTGGCCGGACCAGCCGACGATTTCCCCCCAGCCGTAAGCGTAGAAATGCAGCGGCCGCTGCGCCGCCAGTTGCGGGTCGAGCTGGCGGATGCTGCCGGCTGCGCCGTTGCGCGGGTTGACCAGCGTGGGCAGGCCGCGAGCGCGTTGCCGCGCGTTGTACCGTTCGAAGTCGGCACGGTGCATCAGCACTTCGCCGCGCACTTCGAGCACGGCCGGCGGTGCGTCGCTGCGCAGCCGCAGCGCAACGCTACGGATGGTGCGCACATTCTGCGTCACGTCTTCGCCGGTTTCGCCGTCGCCGCGCGTGCTCGCCTGCACCAGCACACCGCGCTCGTAACGCAAGCTGATGGCCAGGCCGTCGAATTTCAGTTCGGCGTCGTAGATCACCGGCGGGTCGTGCGGGCCCAGGCCGAGTTTGTTGCGCACCCGCTGGTCGAAGGCGATCGCCCCTTGTGGCGTGGTGTCGGTCTCGGTCTGGATCGACAGCATCGGCACGCGGTGACGTACGGGGGCGAATTCCGGCAGCGGCGCGCCGCCGACGCGCTGCGTCGGCGAGTCGGCGGTGCGCAACTCCGGGTGTGCGGCCTCGAGCTCCTGCAACTCTCGGAACAGCCGGTCATAGTCCTCGTCGGATACCAAAGGCGCGTCGAGCACGTAATAGGCGTGGTCGAGCCGCTGGATTTCGGCGCGCAACGCCGCGGCGCGGGCCTGCAGGGAAGCGGGAGTTGCCATCGCCGGCATCAGGAAAACAAGCGCTGCGCCGCCGATGATCCCGCGGGCAGGCCGTGTTGGTCCAGTACTTGATACAGCCGGTCGAGC
>JBFXEK010000316.1:0-3178 GCA_050180155.1 Thiomonas sp.
CGGAAACACCAGCGCCAGCGTGGCGGCGCACAGCAAGCCCAGTCCGAGCAGGGTGCCGCGCGGAAACAGCCGACTGCGCTGCGGATCATCGGGGGAGATGTGCAGCGGGTCGCGTTGTTCTGGGACAGGCTTGTCCAACATCCAGGCGGTGGCCGTTCAGGCGCGCTCGAGCGTGAGGTCCAGCGTCGTGGACTGGGTGGTGACGCGCACGCCATCGGGTGTTTTGTCCACCTTGACGCCGGAGGCGGCCTGCACCGTCCAAGCCGCAGGCAGCGCCAGCAAGGCGTCGACCGGCAAATGACCCTGCAGCCGCAGTTGCACGCGGCCGTCGGTTGGCGTGTCCCAGCGCGCGATGTCGGCGTTGGCGTCGATCAGGCGCGGCGCTTGCGCCGCTTTGCTGCCGGTTTGCAATACGGCCTGCGCGGCGCTGGCGTGGATGTAGCGCTGCTGCGCGTGCTCGGTCCAGCCAGCGATGTCCTGACAGCGGTCGAGTGCAGGCACGGCCTCGGCGGCCGGCTGCACCCATTGCCGCAGCGTGTGGCCCCGCAGCCGCCAGCCGCCGGCCAGGCGCCGCGCCACCGTGGCCCGCCGCCAGTCGTTGACGCTGCGGAAATAGTCGTAGCCGGTGATCGCATGGGTCGGCTGTTTGAGCACCCATTGGTACACGGTGTGCAGACTTTTTTTGCCGGCCGCTTTGGTGACGATGTACGGGTGGTAGTAAAGGTCGATGGGCTTGAGCCGGCGCGGCGTGTCGGTCATCTGGTAGCTTTCGATGACGCGCTCGAAACCGAAGTACGGCCCCGTCCAGTTGTTGGTGTACACCTCCTCGTTCGAGCACGGCGCGTACACCTGGAAGTACCGGCCCTTGGGAATGCCCATCGGCCAGACGTCGGACAATGTCGGCCGGGTTTTGCTGATCGGCGCGCCGCCGCCGTTGATATTGCCCAGTCCGGCCTGGTAAGCCATGGCCACGGCGTTGTCCGGCGGGTTGCAGTCGCCCGGCCAGAGGATCATGGTGCAAGTCTTGCCTGGCGGACAGAGTTTTTGCGTGATGTAGTCGGCCGCTCCGGTGACGTTGCTCGCCGTGCTGAAGGTGTAGTTTGGCAGAGGCAGGTAATTGCCGATTTTTTCGTACCCTGGCGGCGCGGGAAAGCGGGCATGCTCCTTTTCCGCCATCGCCCAGTCGAACGGGTGGCTCCAGATATGGCTGCCGGCCTCCACCCACGGCAGGGCGAACATGCGCTTGGCCCACTGCTGTGTCGTGTCGGCAGTCTGTGGGTACAGGCCGCCGTGGCTGATTTCGCCGATGATCACCGAGGCCAGCGTTGGCACGCGGTAGGTTTCGAGGAATTCGCTGACCAGCACTTCGCACGCCAGCGGCGAGCCGGGTTGGTCGCAGGCGTTGGGAAAGCCGTCGCCGTCGAAGTGGACGAAAAACACCCGTCGGCCGGTGCGGGTGGTGATGTCTGGCATGGGGTCCGGCCCGACGCGCAGCGCGGCGCGAAAAAACGCGATCGGGTCGACCGACCAGCGTGTGCCGGTATTGCCCGGCAGGTTGAACACGCCAAACGCGCCCAGCGCATACCCACCCCAAGGCGTGATGGCCGCGCCGTCCATGGTGTGACCGTCGGCACCGCTGGCTTGCAGCCAAACCTGCGCGCCGCTGCCGGCGGCCAGGCGCGCGGTGTTTTGCGGGTTGATCAGCGGCAGGATTTCGCCATTGGGCGTGCCCGGCTGGCGCTGCACGCGGATCGGCGCGGTCAGCGGCGTGTCGTCGAGTTGCGCGCCCAGGTCGGCGAGCACGTCGAAGTCGGTATAGCCGAGCACGGCCACCGGCACGCCTTCGGCAACCGCCCGCTTGAGCATGGCGCGGATGTCGGCGCCGACCTTGCCGTCGTCGGGGTAGAGCACGATGGCGGCGTAGCGCCCGGCCAGAGGCTCGTCGATCGCCGCGGCGCCGACGAAACGGTATTCGGGCACCAGGCCGAGGGATTCCAGCGGCATCGCGCCATACAGGTGCGCGCTTTGTGCCTGCAGCGCCGGGCTGTCGCCCTGTTCACAGGAGTGCAGTAGCAGCACACGGCGCGGCACCAATTCGACCATGCCCACGCCCAGGCTTTGCAGTAGCGGATCGGCCACCCACGGGATGAGGCCGTGCGCGGCGATACGCTGCGCCGTCTGCCGCGCCAGCGCGCGCTCGGCGGGGGCGCAGTAGTCGATGGCGATTCCCGGCAGCCCGAATCGGCTGCGCAGCTGGGCAAAACGCGCCAGCAGCCAGTCGCGGTCGGCGGCGCTGACCTCGGTGTAGCGGCGCTGTCCCTGATCCCAGCCGCGAACCAGCGACTCCGCGGCCACGCCGAGCAGGTGCGGTGCCAGCGACGCATCGACCAGCTCGAAGCCGCGGTTGAACAGCAGGCGGATTCCGGGGAAGGCCGCGGGCAGGCCGCGCAGCGTGTCCGCCAGCGCCTGCGCCTGCCGCTGGCGCTGTCCAGGGGTTCTGGCCAGCAGCTGGTACGAATCGAGAGTGTCGAGAAAAAACGCGCGGAACCCGGCGTCCCACAGCGGTTTGACGATGCGCTCGCGCAAAAACCGCGGCCAGCCGGCGGCCGTCTGGTCGATCAGCCGCGAGCCCCACGCGGTGTTGGCCGCTGGCAGCCAAGCCGCCGGCATATCGGCGGCGTAAGGACGTTCCGGAGTGACCTCGCCGACCGAGACGTACGCCACCGCCAGCGTCTGCGGGCCGAGGGTGGAGACGATGTGCGGGTCTTGCGCCAGCGCGTGCTGCGGCTCGACCACCACCCAGTCGAATGCGCGCAGATCGTCAACCGGAATCCGTGCGCCGTAGTAAAACGCCACTGCTGGCGTGTCGGTTGTGGCCGCTGCGGATTGTAGGCAGTCGGGGCATTGCCCGCAGGTGCAAGACACGGTCTGCGCTGGCGCTGCCGCCGCGGCGGCGCTGAGCAGCCCCAGGCCGAACAAGCTCCGACGCCCCAGCGGGTTGGCCAACAGACGACTTTGCACGAGCGATTGGAGAAAATGACGACGTTGCATGGCAAGGAACGTGAAATTTGACGGCGCAGCGCGCCGAAATCGCATCGGCGGCGTGAAGGATGCGACGTAACTTTCCGATTTTGCTCGTTTTTCATCCCATTTTGTTGCGCCGCCCCAGAGTTTTCCG
>JBFXEK010000317.1:0-3175 GCA_050180155.1 Thiomonas sp.
CACACCGCACGCAGCACCATCGGCAGGTTGACGCCGGCGATGATTTTCACCCGGATGTGCAACTCGCTGGCGAGCTCGGCCAACCGCTGCGCCGCGTTGCTCGGGGTGGCACCGAACACGTCCACCAACACGAGCGCGCTGCCGTCGGCACCGGCTTGACGTAACGCCGGCAGCGCCACGGCGGCGGCCGATTCGACCGACGCATCGGCCGGCACGTCCACCGCCTGCAGGTTCTGCGGGCAACCGGCGTAGACGTGGCTGGCGCATTCTTTGAGTGCGCTGGCCAGCGGGGCGTGGGCGATGAGGAGTAAACCGGGCATGGAGGCGATCACCGGCGACGGATGTTGCGGTGCATGATAGAACTGCGCGGCTCAGCGAGTCGGTGACAAATTCACGGATTCGACAAAAGTTTGCGCCGCCTCTGATTTGAATGTCGCGGTAGGGGCAAACGCGGTGAGCTGGTACACGCTGTCTCCTTGGCTGAACAGCAAGACCCGCTCGCGCACCGGCTTGCCGTCGGGCATGCGGCCGTCGATTTGCAGGTCCAGACTGTCGGCCAAGCCGGGGGTGGCGTTTTTTGGCGTGATGCGTGCCGAAGCCGTGACCTTGCCCTGGACATTGTTTACCGCCGAAGCGTGCAGTTGCGCCAGCGCCACGGCGGCGAGTTGCGCGTTGGGCAGACGCGCGTGCGCCAGCGCGAAGGTCATTTTGTCGGCGACGCAGCCGGTCATGCTCATTTTCACGGTCTGCCCCGCCAGCAGCACGTCTTGCGCGATCTGTTCGGGCTTGCACGGGTAGGTGAGCAGGATGTTGACGTCTTTTGGCCGCACGTCGCGCCAATCCAGCGCGGGAGAGCAGGCTGCGAGCAGCAGGGCGACGGCAAGCGGGGCGGTGAGGCGCAACACCGATGCCGCCGTCGGAAATCGAGCTGTGGATAACATGGCCACATTATCCGTTGACTCTCGACTCCAAGGTGATTTATGGCAGTGCTCAAACCGGCGCACCCGATGATGAATACGGCGTTTGCATCGATCGCGCCCGCCCGCTGGCTGTGCTTTTGGCGAGGCCTGGCGGTTTGTCTGGCCGCTTTTTTCGCAGTTGCCGCTTGGGCGGACACGCCGCTGCCGCCGGTGCGCAATCTGCAGCAAAGCGCCTTGCAGGCTGCGGCGAAAGATCAGCCGCTGATCGTTATGTTCAGCTTGCCCAGCTGCCCTTACTGCGAAAAATTGCGCCGCACGCAATATCAGTTCCTCGCCAAAGAGGGTTATACGGTGCAGCAGATCGAGATCACCGACAAAACACCCGTCATTGGCTTTGACGGCAAGCCGACCAATGGCGTGCACCTGGCCCGGCAGTATGGCATCAAGCTGGCACCGACCGTACTGTTTTTCGGCCCAGGCGGCCAAGAGATCGGCGAACGCATCATCGGCGCGCCGACGGCGGATTTTTACGGCGCGTTCGTCGACCGGGCGCTGAAAGAGAGCGCGCAGGCGCTGAAAACCAGCAAATTAGCGCGCCTCGGCTGATTTCGCCGCAGTGTCGCCAGCAGGCGACAAATTTCCGTGGGCAGATGGGGGAAAGCATATACCCCCATGAGTATTGATATACTCCGCCCTGTATATATCGCGTGACCATCACCCGGCGCAAAGTTATTCTCTCTGGCGCAAAGCGCTGGTGGGGAGCGCCGAGTGCTGCGGGTCTGCCGACGCCAGCCGGGTCGCGCGCTTCCTTGGTTCGATTTCCTCTTTCTGGCGGAGCTGGACGATGACGGATTCCTTGCCCCGGCGCGTGCGCGCCGGGCTGTTGACGGGCGCTTGTCTGTTTTTTGGCGGCTTTGCGGTTGTGCACGCCGAAACCTTGGATTTTCGTCAGGCCGTGGACGTGGCGCTGAAGCAAAACCCCGATCTGCTCGGGGTGCAGGCGCAGATGGCGCAGGCGCGCGCCGGGATCAACCAGGCCGAAGGCGCGCGGCTGCCGAAAATCACTTTGTCTGCCGGGGTGACGCGCACCAACGACGCGCTCAACGCCTTCGGGCTGAAATTGTCGCAGCGGCGGGCGACGTTCAACGACTTCGGCGCCGGCGATTTCCTGAGCGCGCTGCAAAACGGCGGCAACCCCTTGCCCATCGCTCCGGACAATCTGAACCATCCCGGCGCGGTCAACAACTTCAACACTCGCATCCAGGCGGAAATGCCGCTGTACACCGGTGGCAAGCTCGAAGGCTATTTGCAGCAGGCGCGGGCGATGCTCGCTGCGGCGCAAGCGGGCGATCAGGCGGCCAGGCAGCAAATCATCTATCACACCTTGCAGGCGTATGACGGGGTGTACACCGCGCGCGCGTTCAAGGGCGTCGCGGCCAAGGCGATCGAGGCGTCGCAAAGCCAGGTCAAGACGGTCGACAGCCTGTTCAAACAGGGCGTGGTGGTCAAAAGCGATCTGCTGTCAGCGCAGGTACACCTCGAAGACATGAAGCTGCAGCAGGATCAGGCGGCGAACATGGAGGCGCAGGCGATGGACGCGCTGCATGTGGTGCTGGGCGTGCCGCTGAACCAGCCGATCACCCTCGGTCCCGAAGTCACGGTCAAACTGCCCGAGGGTGATCCCGACTCCTGGATCGGACAGGCGATGGCGCGCAACCCGCAAATCCAGGCGCTGCAGCACCAAATCGCAGCGGCCAACGGCAAAATCGAAGCCGCCCGTGCCGACCGCTATCCGCAAATCGGTGCGATGGCGCGGTTCGACACCAACGACCCCAACCTCGGCTTCGAGTCGCACAGCTATACCGTCGGCGCGCAGCTGAACTGGACGGTGTTCGACGGCGGCGTCACGCGCAACGCCATCGACCAGGCCGTGGCGCAGCGTATGCAATTGCAGGCCAAACTGCAAAGCGCGCAAAACCAGCTCGGCATGCAGGTGCAGGACAGCTACCGTAAGGCCCTGGAAGCGGCCAACCAGGTGAAGACCCGCGAACTGGCGGTGCAGCAGGCCGAAGAGGCCGCGCGCATCGTCACCCGGCGCTACGCCGACGGCGTGGGCACGCTGGTCGAGGTGCAAGGCGCCCAGGCGCAGCTCGACAAGGCGCGCGCCGACCTCATCCTGGCCAAGCAGCAAGTCAACCTGCAGCGTGCCGCGCTGCGGCTGGCGCTGGGCGACTTGACGCTCGACGCGATCGAAC
>JBFXEK010000318.1:0-3175 GCA_050180155.1 Thiomonas sp.
CACCGTTGCGGGTTTGGTGACGTGGCCGGCGGCTATCATGCGCCGCGATCATGAGCACCTCTGTTGATTCCCCGCCTGCGGGCTCTCCTGCGGCGCCATCCGGCCACGGTCGGCGCCCGCCGCCGCCGCACGGGGCGGCGTGGCCGCTGTGGCTGCGGCTGGTCGTCGGCATCGTGCTGCTGGGAGTCGCCGGCGCGCTGGCGCTGGTGTTTGCCGTGGTCATGCTCTACCCGCGGCTGCCGGCGCTGAGCGAACTCACCGATTACCGCCCCGATCTGCCGCTGCGGGTCTATTCGGCCGAAGGCACGTTGATCGGCGAATTCGGCGTGCAGCGGCGTACCGTGGTGCCGTTTGCGCAAATTCCGCTGCAGGTGCGCCAGGCGTTTCTCGCCGCCGAAGACGCGCAGTTCTACGAGCACGGCGCGGTCGATTGGACCGGTGTGTTCCGTGCCGCGCTGGCCGACTTGATGCACGGCTCGGCGGTGCAGGGGGCGTCGACCATCACCATGCAGGTGGCGCGCGACTTTTACCTCAGCCCGCAAAAAACCCCGCTGCGCAAGTTCACCGAAGCGCTGATGGCGTACAAAATCGAGCATGAGCTGAGCAAAGACCAGATTTTGGAGCGCTACCTCAATCAGGTCTATCTCGGCCAGCGTGCCTACGGCGTGGCCGCGGCGTCGCAGGTGTATTTCGGCAAACCGCTCGATCAGCTGTCGCTGGCGCAAATCGCCGTGCTCGCCGGCCTGCCCAAGGCGCCGTCGGCGTTCAACCCGCAGACCAATATCAAGGCCGCGCTGGTGCGGCAGCACTACGTGCTCGGCCGCATGCTGGCGCTGGGCGATATCACCAAGGCGCAGTACGACGAGGCGATGCAGTCGCCGTTGGACGTGGTGCCCGGCCAGGGCTTGCTGCATTACAAAGTCGACGCCGATTACGCCGCCGAGCAGGTGCGCGAAATCATGGTCGCGCGCTTTGGCGAATCGGCATACACCGACGGCTACAAGGTCTACACCACGCTGCACGATCGCGACCAGGTGGCCGCGGTCGATGCCGTGCGCGCCGGTGTGCTGGCCTACGACCAGCGCCACGGCTGGCGTGGGCCGCAGGCGCGCATCGACCTGCCGGAGCACGATGCCGATGCGTTCGCCGTGGCGATCAAGGCGCTCAAACCTTATGCCAGCGCGGGCAGCCTGCATCCAGCGGTGGTGCTGCACGCTAGCCCCAAGCTGGTTGCCGCGGTGCTGGCCACGGGCAATACCGTCGAACTCAGCGGTGACGCGCTCAAATTCGCCGCTGCCGGGCTGTCGCCCAAGGCCAGCGCGGCGCAGCGCATCGACCGCGGCGCGGTGGTCTGGCTGCAAAAACTCGCCAAGGGCTGGCGGCTGGCGCAAATGCCCGAGGTGCAGTCGGCGCTGGTGTCGCTGGACCCGCACGACGGCGCGGTGCGCGCCTGGGTCGGTGGGTTCGACTACAACCACGAGAAGTTCGACCACGTCAACCAGGCATTCCGCCAACCAGGGTCGAGCTTCAAACCGTTCATCTATTCCGCCGCCGTCGACGAAGGGCTGGCGCCGACGACCATCATCGACGACTCGCCCATCACCCTCGACCCCGGCCCGGGGCAACCGCCATGGACGCCACACAACTACGACAACGAGCGGCTGGGGGCGATTCCGGCGTCGCTGGCGCTGGCGCACTCGGATAACGTCTGTGCCGTCAAGGTATTGCTGGCCGTGGGTATTCCGTATGCGCGGCAATTCGCCTCACGCTTTGGCCTGCCGCTCGATCAGATTCCGCCGTACCCGACCATGGTGCTTGGCGCAGGCAGCTTCACCCCGTTGCAAATGGCCACGGCGTACGCCGTGTTCGCCAACGGCGGCTCGCTGGTCGAGCCGTACCTGATCAAGCGCATCGTCGACGCCCACGGCGCCACGGTGTATGCGCACAAACCAGTGGTCGCCGGCAAGAATGCGCCGCGCATCATCAGCGCGGCCAACGCCTTTCTCACCACGCGGCTGATGCGCGCGGTCATCGAGCACGGCACCGGCTCGGCCGCACTGGCTTTGGGGCGGATCGACCTGGCGGGCAAGACCGGCACGTCGCAAAATTTCCACGACGCCTGGTTCGACGGCTTCAACCCCGACTTGGTGGCCGTGACCTGGATGGGCTACAACACCCAGCGCGACTTGTACCGCGGCGAGCAGGGCGCCAAAGCCGCGCTGCCGATCTGGATGGATTACATGCGCGTGGCGCTGCAAGGCAAACCCGACGTGCCATGGCCGGTGCCGCCGGGCATCATCACCGCGCAGGTCAACCCGGCAACGGGGTTTGCTTCCAGTTCGCCCAACGCCGTCACCGGCTACTTCCTGCAGAACTTCCCGCCGCTGGCGATCGACGCGCAAATGCCGCTTTCGGCCTCGGCGCCGCAGGCTTCTGCCGGGGTGGCCACCGGCAGCGGCGGCGTACTCGTCGGGCCCGGCGGCGTACCCGTGGGCACGTCGACGCTGAGCGTGCGCGCGCAGAACCCGGCTGCGGTGGCGCAGCCCGTGCCGCCACAGCCTTCGCTGTCGCCTGGTGCCATCCTGCCTAGCGTCGGCAACGCCCCCTGAGGACGCGCCATCGTGCGGCAGCGCAACCGGGCGGTGTCGTGCGCTTTCTACAATGTCGCCTTCTCCAAGGCCGAATCCATGCGGACATTTCAAGACCTCATTTTCACCTTGCAGCGCTACTGGGCCGACCAAGGCTGCGCCGTGCTTCAACCGTATGACATGGAAGTCGGCGCCGGCACCAGCCACACCGCCACTTTCCTGCGCGCCATCGGCCCCGAGCCCTGGCGCGCCGCGTACGTGCAGCCCAGCCGCCGCCCCAAGGACGGGCGCTACGGCGACAACCCCAACCGCCTGCAGCATTACTACCAGTACCAGGTGGTGCTCAAGCCTGCCCCCGCCGACATCCTCGACCTGTATCTGGGCAGCTTGCGCGCGCTGGGGCTGGACCTCCAAAGCAACGACGTGCGCTTCGTCGAGGACGACTGGGAGAACCCGACGCTGGGCGCCTGGGGGCTGGGCTGGGAAGTGTGGCTCAACGGCATGGAAGTCACCCAGTTCACTTACTTCCAGCAGGTCGGCGGCATCGACTGCAAGCCCATCACCGGCGAAATCACCTACGGCCTGGA
>JBFXEK010000319.1:0-3167 GCA_050180155.1 Thiomonas sp.
GCAAAATCACCCCGATGGTCAGCAGCACCCAGTCGTCGTGCGGACGGTAGGGCAGCACGCGCAGGAGTAACTCGGCCGCCAGCATGGCCAGGGCCAGGCGGATGGCGTAGCGCAAGATCGGCGATTTCCAGCGCAGCGACTGTCGCAGCAACCGGGGGTCGTAGCGCAACGGACTGAGGAAGGCGCGCAAGTCGATGCCGCGCAGCACGTCGGGCTGCCCCGTGGCCTCGGATTGCGGCAGCTGCGCCAGCAGTTCGGTGATGCGCTGGAGTTTGTCGGCGCTGGCGCGTAGCGCCATGCGTGCCTGATCGAACGCGGCGCTGCGCTGGCTGGGGCGCAAAGTCTGCAGCGCGTGGTCGATGACTTCGGCGCAGTGTAGGCGCGCAGGCAGGGTTTGTACCGCCGTGCCGCGCAGCAGGGCGTCGGCACGTTGGTCGAGTGCCGCGGCGATGCGTTGCAGCCACTGCCGCAGGGCGTCGGGCACGGGGGTGGCGTCGAATTGCTGCAGGATCAGCTCGGCGTCGGTCTGGCTGGCGAGCAGCGCCTCGTTGACCTCCAGCAACAGCAGCAAACGTGCCGCCAGGGCGCGGTCGGCGTCGTCATGCACGTCGCGCAATACGATGTCGCGGGTGTTTTGCAGGGTGTCGTTGAGTGCGGTGATCTGCGCCACGGTGCCGCCCATCGTGCCGTGCTGCGCCGTCAGGTTGGCCGCCAGCGCGTGGGCGAATTGGCCGAGCCGCATCAACAATTCGGCCAATGCCTGACGTTTGGTGCGCCGCCGCAGCCAGTGCGCGAGCGCCAAGGCGTATGCGGTGTACAGCAAGGCGCCGAGTAAAAACAGCCCCACGGCGGCGGCAAGCGGCCAGAGCCCGGGAGGCGCGGGGGCACCCAGCGTGATGACCGAAATGAACAATACGCTGAAGCTCATCGCCAGAGCGCGTTTGCCCCAGACGGCGATGAGCCCGCTGCAAAACCCCAGCAGGGGAATGAGCCCGATCTGCACTGGCGGCCACCACTGGCTGGCGCTGACCAGGGCGAAGGCCGCCGTGCTGGCGATGCTGGTGAACAGCAGCTCGACGCGCTTGATCCGGGTGGGCGCCGGGTTGTCGGCAAAGCAAACGGTCAAAGCGCCGCTGCCCAGCGCGATCGCCGCATCCAGACCAGCCAGCGCTGCCGTACCCAGCGCCAGCAGTGCTACGCCGGCGGCAGATACCAGGCCGCTGGTGAAATAACGGCTGTGCACGACGACCAGGGCTTGGCGTGGGGTGAGCATGGGCATGCTATTGTGCTTGTCGGTGCAAAACGGTGGTGACGGGGGATGGCGGCAATGTCGTGGCAGCGGGGCAAAATCTTGGTGGTTGGCGCGGGGGCGGTTGGCGGCAGCATGGCCGTAAAGCTGGCCGCGGCCGGGCATGATGTCGCGGTCGTGGCGCGGGGCGCGCAATTGCATGCCATCCGCCATGGCGGTCTTTGCCTGGACGACCCGGGCGAGCGGCTGTGCGTGCAGCTCCAAGCCAGCGACGATCTGGCCGATTTCGGCCCGCAAGACGTGGTCATCCTCGCCGTCAAGGCGCACCAGCTCGATACGGTGCTGCACCGGTTACACCATGTTTTGCGCCCCGATACGGTGGTGCTGGCGGCACTCAACGGCATCCCCTGGTGGTATTTCTACGGCGATTCGAGCACCTTTGCGCAAGATGCCGCGGGGCGCTGGGTGCATGTGGACAGCGTCGACCCGGGCGGGCGCTTGCTTGCCGCGTTCGATCCGTCGCATCTGGTCGGCTGCGTGGTCCATGCCAGTGCCGAGGTGGTCGAACCCGGGCTGATCCGCGGCAATGGCCAATACCGTTATGTGCTGGGCGAGCCGTCGCACACCGGCAGCGAGCGGTTGCAGGCGCTGGTCGAGCTGTTCGGCCGGGCCGGTTGCGAGCCGCAGGCCACTGTGCGCATCCGCGATGCCATCTGGATGAAACTCGTGGGCAACGCCACGTTCAACCCGGTGGCCGCGTTGACCCGGGCGCGCATGGACGCGATCTGCGCCAATACCGAGTTGATCGGGCTGATTCGTGCCGGCATGGGCGAGATCATGGAACTGGCGCGCGCCTATGGCTGCGATCCGTTGGTCAGCATCGAGCAGCGCCTGGCTATCGCCCGCGGCATCGGCGCGGTGAAAATTTCCACGCTGCAGGATTTGGAGCGCGGTAAACCGCTGGAGATCGGCGCGCTGTTGCACGCGCCACTGGAACTGGCGCGCCGCGTGGGGCGGCCCATGCCGACCATCGAACTGCTCAGCGCCCTGCTCGGCGAACTCGATCGCCAGATGCGCGTTCGGCAGCAATGAACGGACAAAAAAAGAGCCGGTCGCTGACCGGCTGTAAAGGTACCTTGGGGGTACCGAGGAGACAACTGGGAGACACGCCGCAAACGCGACGTTTGCCAATTGAGCAATCAACGCCGTCTGTCGTCGTTTGTTGACAGGCGGCGCGCAAAACGTTCGATCATCTGCCGATCGTCACGCCGCGGCGCGCTTGGTCGTCGTGCTGCGCGTGGATTGTGCGGCTTTGAGCGCCGTGCTGGTCACCGCATTCAAATTGGCTTCGACCGCTTCGGCCGCCTGCTTGGTCACCTTCTGCACCGAGTCGTAGGCGTTGTTGGCGGCGTTCATCGCGCTTTTCATCATCGCGACAGCGGTTTCGGTGCCGGCAGGAGCGTTTTTCGCTGCGCTTTCGGCCATGTCCATGAATTTTTTATGCGTTTCGGCGATTTGGCTTTCCGCGGTCTTGGCCAGATCGGCCTGCGCCCCGGAGATGATTTCATACGCGTGGCGCGAGTACGACAGCATTTTTTCCGCCATCGGCTGCATCCAGCCCGACTGCAGGCTGGTCAGTTCCTGCAGGTCCTTGACCGACATCAGCGCCATGGTGTGATCGGCGCTTTCCTGCAACGAGGTCTTCATCGCCTGTAGGTTCAGGTCGATGAGTTTTTCCATGTTGTCCATGGACTTGCCGGCCAGGCTGAACAGTGTTTCGAGTTGGGCTTTCTGTGCGGCGGCGATTTGCTCGGGGGTCATCATGATGTCTCTCCTGTAGGGGGAAGGGGCGGCTGCATCCGGCAGCCTACGCATTGTGAACCCGCAACGGTGTCATACTGATGACGCTCTGCACAGG
>JBFXEK010000320.1:0-3131 GCA_050180155.1 Thiomonas sp.
ACGAAATCCCGGCGTTGTTGACCAAAATATCGATCGGCCCCATCTCGGTTTCGGCGTGCGCCACCGCGGCCTTGATGCTCGCCGTATCGGTGACGTCGAGCTCGACGACGTGCGCATCCCCGCCCTGCCCCTCGATGCGGGCGCGCAGTTCTTTGAGCCGGTCGCTGCGCCGCCCGCTGAGCACCACTGCGGCTCCCGCCTGCGCCAAGACCTGCGCGAACCGCCAGCCCAAGCCACTGGACGCACCGGTGACGAGGGCCACCCGCCCGGAAAGGTCGATCGTGTATGCCATGCCGTGTCCTTGAAAATGCCGTGCATCATCCAGGCGTTTGCTGTCACCCGGCTTGCACCGATGTCACAATGGTAGAGCCAGCCTTGCGCCAATCCCGTGCCGCCATGCTCCTTGCGCCCTCTTTGCCGCGATCTGCGCCCTGAAGCCTGCCACCATGCAACGGCGATCCCCTGACCTGCTCCACCGCTACCTGCACTGGGAACAAGATTTGACGATTGCGGCCAACCGCCTGAGCCGCAATCGCGGGGTGCGGTGGTTTTTCGCCTGGATCAGCCGCCTGGGCAACGGCTGGGGATGGGCGGCGTTGCTCGCGGGCATGCTGGTTGTCGACGGCCGCAACGCCTTCAAGCCGCTGGCCTGGATGCTGCTGACGACGCTCATCGGCATCGCCTTGTACGGTTCGATCAAGCGCCTGGCAGCGCGCCCGCGGCCCAGCGCCAACTGCCGGCGCATCGTGCTGAGCGAACCACCGCTCGACCAGTTCAGCTTTCCCTCCGGGCATACTCTGCACGCGGTGAATTTCACCTTGCAGCTGCTGTTTTTCGCCCCCGTTCTCGGCTGGATCGCGGTGCCGTTTGCCGTTCTCATCGCCGCGTCGCGGCTGGTGCTCGGGCTGCATTACCTGTCCGATGTATTGGTCGGCGCGGTGTTGGGCATGCTGCTGGCGACCTTCGCCCTGGCGCTGCAGCTCACCACGCTGTGATCCCCCCCGCGAAGGCCCGGATACACCACCGGGGTCGGCTTTGTCGATAATGGCGATATGTCCGAACGTACCATCCCCATCGTCGATCACCGCTACGCCAGCAGCGTGCCAGCCGTGCCGCGGCAGCCGCCGCCGGCCACACCGCCGCTCGACCGCCTGCACCGTCCGCTGCACGATCTGCGCATTTCCGTCACCGATCGCTGCAATTTTCGGTGTACGTACTGCATGCCCAAGGAAATTTTCGACAAGCAGTACGAATTTCTGCGCCATGCAGATTTGCTCAGCTTCGAGGAAATCACCCGCGCGGCACGGGTGTTCATCGACCTGGGTGTGCGCAAAATCCGCCTGACCGGCGGCGAGCCGCTGCTGCGCAAACACCTGGAACGGCTGGTCGAGATGCTGCATGCGCTGCGCACCCCGGACGGGCGCCCGCCCGAACTCACGCTGACGACCAACGGCTCACTCCTGACGCGCAAGGCGCGGCAACTCAAAGACGCCGGGCTGGACCGGGTCACCGTCAGCCTCGATGCGCTCGACGACGCCGCTTTCCGCCAGATGAACGACGTGGACTTTCCCGTCGCCGAGGTGCTGCGCGGCATCGACGCCGCCATCGCCGCCGGCCTGACGCCGGTGAAGGTCAATATGGTGGTCAAGCGCGGCACCAACGACGCGCAAATCGTCCCGATGGCCGAGCATTTCCGCGGTACCGGCGTGATCCTGCGCTTCATCGAATACATGGACGTGGGCAACACCAACGGCTGGCGCATGGACGAGGTACTGCCCGCGCAGCAAGTGATCGACCGCATTCACGCCGTGCACGCGCTACACCCGCTGGAGCCGCACAGCGCCGGGGAAACCGCGCAGCGCTGGGCCTACGACGACGGCGCCGGAGAGATCGGCGTGATCTCCAGCGTCACCCGCGCGTTTTGCGCCGACTGCAACCGCGCCCGGCTGTCGATGGAGGGCAAGCTCTACCTCTGCCTATTCGCCACCCACGGCTACGACTTGCGCGCGTTGCTGCGCGGCGATGCGGCTGCCGGCCTCGACCCGGTCGGCGACGCCGACTTGCGCGCCGCGCTGGCGCAGGTCTGGTCGCAGCGCGACGACCGCTACTCCCTGCTGCGCGGCACGGCAGCCGGCCAGGCGCTGCGCGAGCAGCGCAAGGTCGAAATGTCGTACATCGGCGGCTGACGGCGATGTGCGGCATCGCCGGCCGGCTCGACTGGAGTGCGCCCGTCGAGCGTGGGCAGCTCCAGGCGATGATCTCCCGGCTGCACCACCGCGGCCCCGACGCACAAGGTTTCTACCTCCAGGGGCCGATCGGTCTGGCCCACGCTCGGCTGAGCATCATCGACCTCGACGGAGGCAGCCAGCCGCTGTGCAACGAAGACGGCACCGTTTGGGTGAGTTTCAACGGCGAAATTTTCAATTACCGCGAGCTGCGCGCCGATTTGCTGCGCTGCGGCCACCGCTTGGCCACGCAGTCCGACACCGAAGTTTTGGTCCATCTGTACGAGGAGTACGGCGACGCGCTGGTCGAACACCTCAACGGCCAGTTCGCGTTTGCTTTGTGGGATGCGCGCGCGCAGCGCCTGCTGCTGGCGCGTGACCGTTGCGGCATCCGCCCGTTGTTCCACACCCGCGTGCGTGGCGGCCTGGCCTTCGCCTCCGAGGTCAAGGCGCTGTTCGCTTTGCCCGAAGTGCCGCGCAGACTCGACGCCCGCGCACTCGGCGAAGTGTTCACCTACTGGGCGCCGCTGCCGCCGCATGCGGTTTTTGCCGGTATCGAATCGCTGCCGCCGGGCCATGTGCTCACGGTCGATTCGCGCGGCGCGCGCCTGCGCTGCTACTGGGATTGGAGTTTCCCGCCCGCCCCCGTCCAAACCGAGCGCAGCGCTGACGCCTGCGCCGAAGAGCTGCGCGCGCTGTTGATCGATGCCGTGCGGCTGCAGTTGCGCGCCGACGTGCCGGTGGCCGCCTACCTCAGCGGCGGGATGGATTCGGCCATCGTCACGACCCTCATCCGCCACTGCACCGACACCCCGCTACGCTCGTTTTCGCTGACCTTCGACGACGCCGAATTCGACGAGAGCGTGTGGCAGCAACAGCTCGTGCGCCACTTGGGCACCGAGCACA
>JBFXEK010000321.1:0-3124 GCA_050180155.1 Thiomonas sp.
CGGATCCTGGGTGTCGTGGTGGCGTTCTTGTGCAGCCTCAGATGCATCGTTTCAGCTCCAGCATGACCTCTCGGGCCAAGAGTAAACCACGGCGTGAACCAATTAACCAATCATCCGGGACACGACAAGTAACCTTGATTTTTTCGAGATCTTCTCCGATCGATCGTCCATCATGTCCACGTACAAAAAAATCCTGGTTCCACTCGACGCCAGCCGCACGGCGCAGTTCGCTGCGGCGCAGGCCACGGCACTGGCGCAAGACCAAGCCGCGGCGATTCGTTTCATCACCGTGATCGAAGTCAACGGTTTGATGGCGGCGGCGCCGGAACTGCTAGGCGTGATCGGCAGCGACGCGCGTCTGCTGCTCGATACCTGGGTCAACAAGGCGCAGGCGCCTGGTATGGACGTCAGCTCCGCGGTCGTCGAGACTTCACAGGCCCATCCCCGCGTGGCCGACGCCATTCTTTCCGAGGCGCGGAGGTGGGGCGCCGACCTCATCGTCATCGGCAGCCACGGCCGCGGTGGCGTGCGCCGTATGATTCTGGGCAGCGTGGCCGAAAGCGTGGCGCAGCGCAGCACCATTGCGGTGCTGATCGTGCATCCCGACGAACACGCCGCCTGAGCCGGGCGCGATTCGAACGACGCTTCACCGCCGCCGTCATCGCCGAATCGTTGTCAGAGGATGTGTAACCGCGGCGAAGATTGCTAGGATAGAGCTCGCAACTGCATGAACACTTCTGCATGAAACGCCATCCGATCCCGCCGCAATTCCGCTCGCATCACCCGCATCCCTGCGACGGCCGTTTGCCTCCGGGGCTGGACGCAGAATTGCAGCAGCAGGTGACCGAACTGGCGACGGGCACGGTGGAATTGGCCCGGGGCGAAACTCTGGTGCATAGCGGCGTGGCGTTCGATCACCTCTATCTGGTGCTCAGCGGGGCGTTCAAGGCGGTCAAGCTTGGCGCCGACGGTTCGTCGCAAATCGTCTGCTTTTATGAGCCGCGCGAACTCATGGGGCTGAGCGGTTTTTCTCACAGGGTCTACACCACCGATCTGGTCGCGCTGGCGCCATCGGTGGTTTGCGAATTTCCGGTGCAGACGATCGAGGCGGCCGTCAGCCACAACCGCCCCTTGCTCGACGGGCTGTTGGCTGCGGTGTCTGAAAGCCTGGAACGGGCCGAACTCGATCAATACATGCTCGGCAGCTTGAGCGCGCCGCAAAAAATCGCCTGTTTCCTGCTGCACATGCAAGCCAAGCGCCGGCGCACCGCAGGCGATGTGCACCAATTCGAATTGCCGATGACCCGGGAGGAGCTCGGCAGTTATCTCGGCCTGACGATGGAAACCATCAGCCGACTGATGTCGCACTTGCAGGCCGAAGGTGTGGCGCAGATCGACAAACGGCAGGTGCACATTTTGCGCGACGACCTGCTGCACGTCTGGCGCGAGGGCGGCGTCGAGCTGCCGCTGCCGAAGCGGAAAAAACCAACTGAACTCCGGCTCGCCTGAGGGTCAGTGCGGGGTGAGCAAGGCGCTCAGGGCGTCGAGGTCGTGGGGTTCGAGCTGCCCTGCGGCCAGTTTCAAACGCAGGGTATCGACCAGTACGTCATACCGCGCCTTGTCGGCCTGCCGCTGCGTTTCGTACAGCTGCGCCAAGGCGTTGAGCACGTCGATGTTCACGCGCATGCCGACCTTGAACCCGGTTTCGTTCGCCTGCAGCGAACTGCGGCTGGACACGATGGCGGCGTCGAGCGCTTTGACCTGCGACAAAGCCGACTGCAGACTCAAATACGCCGACCGGGCTTGCTGTGCCGCGGCCAAGCGCGCGGCATCGAGGTCCGCCTGCGATTTGTCGAGCAGGTGCGCGGTCTGATCGATCTGGCTCTGTACGGCGCCGCCGCTGACCAGCGCCCAACGCAGCTGCACCCCGACGCTGGCGACATTCGCCCGGTTGCCGAACGGAAACAGCGGCCCGCCGACCGACGTGGTGTCGTGGTCGACACGCGCATACGCCGAAACGGTGGGCAGCTCGCCGGTCTGTGCCTGCTGTGCGCTCAATCGTGCCAATTGCACGCCCAACCGGGCTTGATCGACACCGAGGTTGTGCTCTTCGGCTTTGCCGACCCAGTCGTGCAGACTGCCCTCGACAGGGCTGAGCGGCGCCTGCGGCGGTAGCGCAGCGAGCGGGCCGGTCAGCGTTGCGCCGACGGTCTGTTCCAAGCGGGCCTGTGCCAGTTGCAACTGGTTTTGCGCGGCCAGAATCTGCGCCGCGGTGAGGTCGGCGCGGGCCTGGGCATCGCGCACGTCGACAATGGTGCCGTTGCCTGCATCGAAGTTGGCCTGCGCCGCGGCGCGCTGTTGCACCACGGCTTTTTGTTGTTCTTCCAGTGAGCGCAGGGTATCTTGCGCCGCAAGCACGTCGAAGTAGCGCGAGGCGACTTGCAGCATCAGCGCCTGGTTTTGCTCGACGAATTGGAGATAGGCGATGCGCGCGCCGAGTTCGGCCTTTTTCACCTCGATGCGGTCGCCCGGCTGATACAGCGCCTGCGTGGCCACCAGGTTGATCGTGCGTTCGGTGTAGTTCCAGCTCGTGGGCATGCCGAATTTGGCCAGCAACGGGTTGTTGCTGTTGTCGTGCGCGTTGGCGCTGAGCCCGGCGCCGGCGACGAGCTGCGGCAGCAGACGCGAGCGCGCCAGCGGGATGCCAGAGAGCGCGGCCTGGTAACTGGCTTGCGCGCTGCGCAACGCCGGATTGTTCTGTTGCGCCAGCGCAAAAGCCTGCGCCAGCGTTTGCGCCATGGCAGCCGGTGCCAGCGCCAGGCTGCAGCACAACAGACAGATTGCACCAGCCATGCGCTGCCGAGAAAAAGCGGGTGTTGCCATCGGGGGCGATCGGAAGTGGAGTCTCACGGCGATGCTACGCCGTGCGACCTGGCGATGATTGCGCCAGATCATGGCCGCGAGGCAATATGGCGCGACAATCGACGCAACCCCAGTCTTGCCATCTCTCGCGGGAGGGCGACATCGCATGAAACCGAACAAACGGCCGTTGATCGTTTTGCTACTGGTCGTCGTCGTCGGCATCGCCGGCGGGGCGTACTGGTGGAGCCATCGCCAACCTCCC
>JBFXEK010000322.1:0-3116 GCA_050180155.1 Thiomonas sp.
GGAGCCGTCGATCTGCTTCGCCTGTTGCGCCAACGCCAGCGCCTGCGCGCTCAGGCGGTAGGCCTCATCCACCTGCCGGTTAAGCAGCGCCGCGCGAGCTTCCAGCAAGGTTTGGCTCGCCGCCGCCAGCGGCTGGGGCTGGTCGGGCGCCGGCTTGGACGCGGCAGTCTGGTCAGTGTTCTTGATCTGCATCCAGCTGCCGAACCAGGCCTTGGTCTGTGCCCACCAGCCATCCTGCGGGGTGGCGACATCGCCGGATGATTGTGCTTGTTCACCTGATTTCAGCGGCAAGTGCGGCATGGTCTGTGCAAGATTGAATATTTTCAGCGCCAGGCCATCCCGATCCAGCGGCACGCTGCGATCCAGCGCGCTCGCCAGCTGCTGCACAGCCGTGCGCAAGGGCAGCGACTCGCCGCCCAAGGCGCTTGCCAGCCGCTCGACTTCCTGCAACATCTGGCGGGCGCCGAGCGGATCGTCCAGCGCGCCGACGCGCAATTGCGCCGCGCTCAACAGACGCTCAATCTCGATTAAGCGCCATTGGCTGGCATCCTGCCCCAGCATCTGATTCAACTGATCCAACCTCTGCTTGTGTTCATCAAGCGAGGTCTGCATCCCGGCCACGGCGAGCTGTACGGCCTGCTGCGCACTTTGCGTCTCTTCGGCCAGACGGCTCAAATCGCTGCGGCTGGCGCGTAGACCGAGCTGGGCGTTCAGATGCTGATCGAGCTCGGCCACCCGCGACTGCAAGCTCGTCAACGCCTGCTGTTGCTGCTGCCACTGAGCGTAACCCCAGTAACCCGCACCGCTCGCCAAGAGCAGAAGAATCAGCAGAATCCACACCGCCCCGACCAGAAGCGGGCGCTTGCGCCGGGAAGGGGGAGCGGTATCTTTGCTGGCGTCAGCGGCAGGATGTTTGTCGATGGACACGGTGTTTTCGGTCATGGCTCGGACTCCGGCATGGGCAGGCGGCGAACAGGCTCCTGTTCGCCGCCAGTTAGGAAATGAGGCTCGGCGCGCACGCAAGCAGCGCGGCAAACACCGCATCATCTTCAGGGCTTGGGGCAATCATGCCACGATTCAAGCCCAATGTTTCGGCAAGCCGGGCAATGCGCGGATGAGCAAACACCCATGTCTGCCGCTTGAGCCAGGCGGCATCATCGGCACTCTGAGCCGCGCCCGCCAGCGTTCGCAGGGCTTCGGAAGACGTCACGACGAACAACAGACGCTCATGTTGGCGCAAAGACGAAACACACGGCGGGCGCGCACGGCGACGATACACCACGGCATGTTCCACCTGCGCGCCGCGTACGCTCAGGCTCTGCGCCAACAGCTCGCGCCCGCCCTCGCCGCGCACCAGCAGGACGCGCCGCCCCTCCACATGCTGAAACGCCGGCATGGCCAGCACCGCTTCGCTGTCGGCGCCATCAACGGGCGCACGCACCCGGGCAACCCCCGCCTCGCGCAACGCACGCGCCGTTCCCTGCCCTACGGCAACCAGACCGCAATCGGGTGGCCAATCCGCAGCGGGCAAAACCTGCAAGGCCATGCGCACCGCATTCGGGCTGATAAAAACCACTTCGTCGGCACGCGCCATTTGTGCCTGCAAAACCTCAGGGACGACGGCCTCGGTCGGTGGAATGATGTCCAGTAAAGGCAGCGTCAGCACTTCGCCGCCCGCCGCGCGGATGCGTGCCGCAAGCAGGGCTGTCTGCCCGGCGGGGCGAGTCAGGACAATGCGCAGGCCATGCAGGGCGTTCATGTACCCGTGTTCCTATGCGCCGATTCCCACCTCGGCCAGAATGCGATCCGCGCCCTGCGCCAGCAGGGCATCCGCCACCTGCTCCCCCAGTGCCTGCGCCTGCGCACGCGGTGCGCGCGCCTCGGCTCGCAGCATGGTTTGTCCGTCCAGCGAGCCCACCAGGCCGCGCAGCCACAGCGCGTCGCCCTCCAGCACGGCAAAACCGCCTATCGGCACCTGGCAACCGCCGTTGAGACGTGCGTTCATGGCTCGCTCGGCCATCACGCGATCTTGGGTATCGACACAGTTCAGTGGCGCAATCAGCGCCTCAATCACGGCGTCGCCCGCCCGGCATTCGATACCCACTGCACCCTGACCAATCGCCGGCAGGCTCATTTCTGCCGTCATGCTCATACGAATGCGCTCGGCAAAACCCAAACGAATCAAGCCCGCCGAAGCCAGGATAATCGCGTCATACTGCCCTGCATCCAGCTTGGCCAGACGCGAGTTCACATTGCCGCGCAGCATCTCGATACGCAGATGCGGATAGCGCTGCAAGAGCTGCATCTGGCGACGCAGGCTGGACGTGCCCACCACTGCGCCCTCGGGCAAGTCGTCCGGGCTGGCGTAAGTATTGGAGACAAACGCATCCGTCGGGTCTTCGCGCTGCATAATCACCGGCAGGTGCAAGCCCTCGGGAAAGGCCATCGGTACATCTTTCATCGAATGCACCGCAATGTCCGCCTCACCCGCCAACATGCCGACTTCCAACTCCTTGACAAACAAGCCCTTGCCGCCGATTTTGGACAGCGGGCTATCCAAAAGCTGGTCGCCTTGGGTGGTGAGTTTGATGAATTCGATTTGCAGCGCGGGATGCAGCGCGGTCAGGCGGCGCGCCACTTCTTCGGCTTGCCACATGGCCAGCGGGCTTTTACGCGTGGCAATGCGCAGGGTGGTTGGAGTAGTCATAATCAAGGGGCACATACGCTGGGAAATAGTTGCATCGTAAGACTCCGCAGCGCTTTCTGCCAAATGCGTGCACAGAGCGTTGGTACGAATTCATGCGCACCTGACGGTGCAAGAAGTCTTCAGTTCGCCCATCAAAGCCATTTATGGACAAAGAAGTTACGCCATTTGTGCACTCAGCCCTGGCTTGGGAATGCGCATTTGACGTGCTAGTTTACTGGCCCGGCCGCAGGCTCATCTTGGGCAAACGCAACGATACGAGCCATGAATGACATGATTAAAGCAGACACTCACGCGTCGCCAAGCAAGGACTGGTCGAAAGCTAACGCAGTCGTTCTTGTCCTGCTGTTATGCGTGGGCGCGCTGTATGTGCTGAACACATGGTCACCGTCGTCCTACGGCATTGTTCTGA
>JBFXEK010000323.1:0-3110 GCA_050180155.1 Thiomonas sp.
GGCATTCCGACCGCGGCGTATGAAACCTTCGAAGACCCGGCCGCGGCACACGACTATGTGGACCGCGTCGGCGCGCCCATCGTGGTCAAGGCCGATGGCCTGGCTGCGGGCAAGGGCGTGGTCGTGGCGCAAACGCTGGCCGAGGCGCACGCCGCGATCGACGACATGCTCGCGGCCAACCGCTACGGCGTGCAGCACAACGCCGGCCGGGCGCGGGTGGTGATCGAGGAGTTCCTGCAGGGCGAGGAAGCGAGCTTCATCGTCATGGTCGACGGCCACAACGTGCTGCCGCTGGCGTCCAGCCAGGATCACAAACGCCTGCTCGACGGCGACCTGGGGCCCAACACCGGCGGCATGGGCGCATATTCGCCCGCGCCGGTGGTCACGCCCGAGGTGCACGCGCGGGTGATGCGCGAAATCATCCTGCCCACGGTCAAGGGCATGGCCGCCGACGGCCATCCCTACACCGGCTTTCTCTACGCCGGGCTGATGATCGACGCGCGCGGCCACGCCAAAACCCTGGAGTTCAACTGCCGCCTGGGCGACCCGGAAACCCAGCCGATCATGGCGCGGCTCAAGAGCGACCTGTCGGTGGTGCTGGAAAAAGCGCTGGCCGGCAAACTCGATCAGGTCGAACTGGAGTGGGACCGACGCACCGCGCTGGCCGTGGTGCTCGCCGCGCACGGCTACCCGGACAACCCGCGCAAGGGCGACGCCATCACCGGTCTGCCCAAGCCCAGCGACGACTGTTTGGTGTTCCACGCCGGCACCGCGCTCGATGCCGACGGCACGCTGCGCACCGCCGGCGGCCGGGTGTTGGCCGTCACCGCTCTGGGCGACTCGCCGCGCATCGCCCAGCAGCGCGCCTACGAGGCCATCTCCCACATCCACTTCGACGGCATGCAGTACCGCCGCGACATCGGCTGGCGGGCGGTCAAGCGCTGACCTGCGTGAGCGCCAGCAGCGCCGGCAGCTCCTGCGGATCGAACAGCTCGGTGCCCGGCTGCGCCGCAGTGCCGCTGCCGCAGGCCAGCGCCAGGCGCAGCGCCTGCTGCGGCGAGTCGCCGCGCGACAAGGCGTGCACCAGCGCGCCGACCATCGAGTCGCCAGCGCCGACGGTCGATGCCACTGTCACCGCCGGCGCCCGACCGATGAGCACACCCGAGGTGCTGACCAACACCGCGCCGTCGCCGCCGAGTGAGGCGCACACCCATTGCACCCCGCGGGCGCAAACCTGCTGCGCTGCCTGCACCACGGCGGCCACGTCGGGCAGGCTGCGGCGCACCAATTGTTCGAGTTCGGCGCGGTTGGGTTTGATCAAAAACGGCGTTGCGGCGACGGCGCTTTCGAGCATTTCTCCCTGCGCATCGACCACGGCGCGCGCGCCCTGTGCGCGCAAGCGGCCGATGAGCTCGGCGTAATAATCGGTGGGCACGCCGGGCATGCGCGAGCCAGTGAGCACGGCGTAGCCGTCGCCCGCGCGGTCGAGCACGGTGGCGGTGATGTGCTGCAGCGTCGCGGCGTCGAGCTGCGGGCCGATGCCGCTGATTTCGAACTGCGCCCGCGGCTGACGCTGCTGCACGGTGACATTGATGCGGGTTTCGCCGTCGATGCGCACGGCGTGTAAATGGTCGACTTGGTGTTTGACCAGGCGGATGAACAAATCGCCGATTTCGCCGCCGACCACGGTGCACGCCTGCGCCGAACGCTGCAGCCGCTTGAGCGCACGCGCGACGTTGATGCCGTTGCCTCCCGGGTCGAGCCGGTTGGCGTTGGCGTGGATTTTCTGGTCTTCGACGAGCCGGTTGACGTCGTAGCTCACATCGACGCAAGGGTTGAGCGTGAGCGTGACGATCGGCGGCAGCGTGCCGTCAGCTTCCATACCCGCCTCCTCCTGGGGTTTGCATGATGAAGACATCGCCGGGCTGCATGCGCACGCTGGCGCAGCCGGCAAGCTGCTCGACCGTGCCGTCGGCGCGTTCGACGCGGTTGACGCCCAGCGCGCCGGGGGAGCCACCGTGCAGACCGAAAGGCGGCACGCGGCGGTTGTTGGACAGGATACTAGCGGTCATCGGCTGCAAAAAGCGGATGCGGCGCTCGCCGCCATCGCCGCCGTGCCAACGGCCGGCGCCGCCCGAACCCGGGCGGAAGCCGAACGATTCCAGCCGCACGGGATAGCGCCACTCCAGCACCTCAGGGTCGGTCAGCCGTGAGTTGGTCATGTGCGCCTGCACCATCGACGCCCCGTCGAAGCCGCCGATCTGCCGCCCCTGCGCGTCGAACAACGTCCCCGCCCCCGAGCCCCCGGCGATGGTTTCGTAGTACTGCCGGCTGTCGTCGCCAAAGGTGAAGTTGTTCATCGTGCACTGGCTGGCCGCCTGTACCCCGAGCGCGCCGAACAGCGCGTTGGTCACGGCCATGCTCACTTCGACGTTGCCAGCGACCACCGCCGCGGGCGCACGCGGGTCGAGCATCGACCCCGGCGGAACGTGCACGCGCAACGGTTTGAGGCAGCCGGCGTTGAGCGGGATGTCGTCGTCGACCAGGCAGCGAAAGACGTACAGCACCGCGGCGGTCGTGATGGCGCGCGGGGCGTTGAAGTTATCCGGCTGCTGCGCCGAGGTGCCGCTGAAGTCGATCTCGGCCTGTCTCTTTTCACGATCGACGCGAATGGCCACGCAGATCGCCGCGCCGCTGTCGAGCTCCAGCCGGAACTGGCCGTCGTGCAGCGCGCCGATGACTTGCCGCACGGCGTTTTCCGCGTTGTCCTGCACGTGCTGCATGTAAGCGCGCACGACGTCCAGCCCGTACTCGGCCACCAGCCGCTGCAATTCGCTCACACCGCGGGCGTTGGCGGCGATCTGCGCGCGCAGATCGGCCAGGTTTTGCTGCGGGTTGCGCGCCGGATGCGGAGCGCGCTGCAGCAGCGCGAGCACCGCGGCCTCGTGCAGTCGGCCGTCGCGCACCAGCAGCACGTCGTCGATCACGACACCTTCGTCGTCGATGGTGCGCGAAAACGGCGGCATCGACCCCGGGGTGATGCCACCGATGTCGGCATGATGGCCGCGCGAGGCGACGAAAAACAGCAGCTCGCGCCCGGCCTGGTCGAA
>JBFXEK010000324.1:0-3097 GCA_050180155.1 Thiomonas sp.
ACGGCTTCGCAGGTCATAGGGCTTGAGCTCGAACAGCGCGATGCCGGCCTTGAGCAGGGGCACGCGGTAATGCGCATAGGCGCCGTGTACCGCGGCGACGTCGGTGGCCGCCAGCGAGTTGGTCAGGATGCGGATCGCGACGCCGCGCCGCGCGAGCTGCGCGAGCGCCTCGACGCCGCGCGCGGTCGGCACGAAATAGGCCGACACCAGATCGAAGCTCGATGCCGAATCGCCGACGATCGCATCGAGCCTGAACGACATGTGCTGCCGACGCCTGGCGCGTCCGCGCGCCTTGGCCGGATCGTCGCTCAGCACGCGCACCGGCGCCCATTCGAGCGCGAGCTGCCCCTGCAACAGTTGCCGCAGGGACGAAAGCTCGCGCACCGCATGCATGTACGTGGCAGCCGCCGGGCTGCGCTCGAGCGCTGCCGCCTGTGACGCCAGTTCGGCGCAGCGCGCGGCCGCGGGAAGCGGCAGCAGGCGGCGCGCCGGGCACGCCGACACGCTGTTCCAGTAGCGCTCGAAATCGGCCGCGACATCGCGCGCCACCGGGCCCACCGCGAGGACGTCGAGATCGGCGAACACGATTTCGTCGGTCGCGTCGAAGTACTTGTCGGCGACGTTGCGCCCGCCGACGATCGTCGCCGCCGCGTCGGCGGTGAACGATTTGTTGTGCATGCGCCGGTTGACGCGCGTGAAGTCGATCAGGTAGTTGATCCAGCGCGGCCGGCGAATGCGCAGCGGGTTGAACAGCCGCACCTCGAGGTTCGGATGCGTGTCGAGCGCGGCCAGCTTCTCGTCGAGCCCGACCGTGTTGTGGTCGTCGAGCAGCAGCCGCACCCGCACGCCGCGGTCGGCCGCAGCGCGCAAGGCGCTGAACAGCAGCGTGCCGGTCTTGTCGTCGTCCCAGATGTAGTACTGCACGTCGAGCGTGCGCTCGGCGGCGCGCGCAAGCAGCATGCGCGCAGCGAACGCGTCGAGCCCGTCGGGCAGCGGATGGATGCCGGAGCAGCCCGGATGCGCGGCGGCCAGCGGTGCGACCGCGGCCTCGAGTGCACTGTCGTTCATGGCGCGGAGACCTTAACCCAGCTTGGGCGGCGCACGCAACCGGCGACCTGACCACGCCGCCGGCCGGGCCCGCAGCGTGGTCAGGGCACGGTCCCGCAGTCACCCGTGGCGGTTCCGGTCGCCCGCAACGGCGTCGCATCCCGAACGCCAACCATCAAAAAATGGCTATAGTCGGTTTCTCGGGTGAGCCCGAAGCGTTTCTTGAAAGGCTGCTCCTCTCATGCGGCGCAATCAGCACGTCGCGCCGCCACCCGGCGTTCCGCACGGGCGCCATCGTTGCCGCCGTGCTGGCCCTGCCCTGGGGAATCGTACTGCTGAAGAATGCCCCGGGCGGCCGCTGAACCGGCTCGGACGGAACCGCGGCAGAACGCGCATTTTTCGCCACTGTGATTCGACATGAAGCAAAGACCGAAACCGACACCGCACCTCCGGACGCTCGCCGCGAAAGCGATGCACCCATGACCGACACCCCCCGCGCCCTGCACCGCGAAGCCGCGGCGGCACGCGGCACACCTGCCGAGGTTTTTGGCGCCTTCCTCAAGCTGGGGCTCACGTCCTTCGGCGGACCGATCGCGCACCTGGGCTATTTCCGCACGGAGTTCGTCGAGCGCCGCCGCTGGCTGGACGACCGCAGCTACGCCGACCTGGTCGCCCTGTGCCAGTTCCTGCCGGGGCCGGCCAGCAGCCAGGTGGGCATGGCGCTGGGGCTGGGCCGCGCGGGCTGGGCGGGATTGCTGGCAGCCTGGGCGGGATTCACCCTGCCGTCGGCGATAGCGCTGATCCTGTTCGCCTTCGGCATCGCCCACGACCCGGGGCTGGCGCAGTCCGGCTGGGTGCACGGGCTCAAGGTCGCGGCGGTGGCCATCGTCGCGCAGGCGGTGTGGGGGATGGCGAGGTCGCTGTGTCCCGACCGGCCGCGCGCTGCCCTGGCCATTCTGGCAGCCCTGCTGACCCTGACCCTGCCCTCGACTGCCGGGCAGGTCGCCGCCATCGCGGTGGCGGGATTGCTGGGCTGGTGGTGGCTGGAAATCGCTCAGTCCGGCGGCGGCCAAGCCCACAGCTACCCGGTCTCGCGCAAGCTGGGCAGCCTTGCTCTACTGTTGTTTGCCGCACCGCTCGTCGTGCTCCCCCTGTGGGCGGCAGCCACGGGTTCTTCCACGATAGCGCTGCTGGAAGGGGTGTATCGCGCCGGTGCGCTGGTCTTCGGCGGCGGGCATGTCGTGCTGCCGCTGCTGCAGGCCACCGTGGTGCCCAGCGGCATGGTCGGCAACGACGACTTCCTGGCCGGCTACGGTGCGGCGCAGGCCGTACCGGGGCCGCTGTTCACGTTCGCGGCCTACCTCGGCGCCATCGCACAGGGGCCGTTGCATGGCTGGATCGGCGGTCTGGCACTGCTGGTCGCCATTTTTCTCCCGGCCTTCTTCATACTGGTCGGCGCGCTGCCGTTCTGGGAGGGCTTGCGCCATCGCACGGGCATCCAGACCGCGATGGCCGGCATCAATGCCGGCGTGGTCGGCATTCTGCTGTCTGCCCTGTACGACCCCGTGTGGACAGGTGCCATCCACGGCAAGGCGGATTTTGGGCTGGCCTTGCTCCTGTTCGGGCTGCTGACGGTCTGGCGCATGCCGCCGGCGCTCGTGGTGCTGCTGGCCGGGCTGGCGGGCTGGGTCATGGCGATGGGTATCTGAAGCCCATTCGCCGGCGCAGCGGCCGGCCGGACATGGGGACACTCTCCAGCAATTTCAGGCCTGTGCAAGCTGGTCATTCCATGGCCGCCCGCTTTTGACCATGGCATTCAGGATAATCAGCAGCTTGCGCATGCAGGCCACGATGGCCACCTTCTTCGGCTTGCCTGCCGCCAGCAGACGCTCATAGCAACGCCGTATCACGGCGTTGTGACGCATGGCGACGATGGCGGCCATGTACAAAGCGCTCCTGACCGCGGCACGTCCGCCGCAGATGAAGCGTTTGCCGCGGGCCTGGCCCGAGTCCCGGTTCATCGGAGCGACGCCTACCAGCGCAGAGATCT
>JBFXEK010000325.1:0-3089 GCA_050180155.1 Thiomonas sp.
CACCAACCCCCCGGTGACCATATTGTCCACCCAGCCGTCGGCCGGCATCGGCGCGCTGCTGGCGCTGATGGCCACCGGCCACGAGCTCACCGTCATCGCCATCATCGGCATCATCCTGCACATCGGCATCGTGCAGAAAAACGCCATTCTGCTGGTCGATTTCGCCCTGGAAGCGCAGCGCAGGCAGGGGCTGCCGGCGCAGGAGGCGATGCTGCAGGCGGCACACCTGCGGCTGCGGCCGATTTTGATGACCACGTTTGCCGCGCTGTTCGGCGCCGTGCCGCTGGCGCTGGGCACGGGGATGGGGTCGGAGCTGCGCCAGCCGCTGGGCATCGCCATCATCGGCGGCCTGTTGCTGTCGCAACTGCTCACGCTGTTCACCACGCCGGTGATCTATCTGGCGTTCGACCGCCTGGCCGCGGCGGTGACGGCGCGGCGTGGCCGCGGCGTGCCGGTTTCGCCGCAGCACAATGAGGCAGTCGCCGACTCGCCTGGCGAGGCGGAGGGCGGACGGTGAACCCGTCGGCGCTGTTCATCCGCCGCCCGGTGGCCACCAGCCTGCTGGCGCTGGCGGTGATGCTCGCCGGGCTGATCGCGTTTCGTCTGTTGCCGGTGGCGCCGCTGCCGCAGGTGGACTTTCCCACCATCACCGTCACCGCGAATATGGCCGGCGCCAGCCCGGAGGTGATGGCCGCCACCGTGGCCACGCCGCTGGAGCGCAGCCTGGGCACGATCGCCGGCATCACGCAGATGACGTCGAGCAGCACGCTGGGCTCCACCCGCGTCATCCTGCAGTTCGATCTGTCCAAGGACATCAACGACGCCGCGCGGCAGGTGCAGGCGGCGATCAACGCCGCCATGCCGCTGCTGCCCAGCGGGCTGACGGGCAATCCGACGTACAAAAAGGTCAACCCGGCCGACGCGCCGATCATGATTTTGTCGCTGACTTCCAAGACCCTGTCGCGCGGCCAGATGTTCGACGCCGGCTCGACCATCCTGGCGCAGAAAATCTCGCAAATCCCCGGCATCGGCTCGGTCACGGTGGGTGGCGCGGCGCTGCCGGCGGTGCGCGTGGAGCTCGACCTGCCCCGGGTCAACGGCATGGGGCTGAGCCTGGAGCAGGTGCGCCAGGCCATCGCCACGGCCAACGTCGATACGCCCAAGGGGGCGATCGACAGCGGCAATCACCGTTGGCAGGTGGGGGCGAACGACCAGATGTCCACGCCGCAGCAGTACCGCCGCATCGTCGTCGGCTACAAAAACGGCGCGCCGATCCGCCTGGACGAAATCGCCAGCGTCAACGAGGGACTGCAGAACGACCGCAATATGGGGCTGGCCAACGGCCAACCGTCGGTGCAGCTCATCATCTACCGCCAGCCCGGCGCGAACATCATCGACGCGGTCGAGGGCGTGAAGGCGGCGCTGCCGCAGCTCGAAGCGTCGATCCCGGCGGCGATCAAGGTCACGCTGATGTCCGACCGCACCACCACCATCCGCGCTTCGCTCGAGGAGGTGGAAAACACCCTGATCCTTGCCGTGCTGCTGGTCATCGGCGTGGTCTGGCTGTTCCTGCGCGACTGGCGCGCCACCCTCATTCCGGCGCTGGCCGTGCCGCTGTCGCTGGTGGGCACTTTTGCCGCGATGTGGCTGCTCGACTACTCGCTCGACAATCTGTCGTTGATGGCGCTGATCGTCGCCACCGGCTTCGTCGTCGATGACGCCATCGTCGTGCTGGAGAACATCATGCGCCACGTCGAGCAAGGGCTGAGCCCGCTGGCGGCGGCGTTCAAAGGCGCGCGCGAGGTCGGGTTTACCGTGCTGTCGATGAGTCTTTCGCTGGTCGCGGTGTTTCTGCCGGTGCTGTTCATGGGCGGCATCGTCGGCCGGCTGTTCCACGAGTTCGCCATGACGCTGTCGGTGGCCATCGGCATTTCGCTGCTGGTGTCGCTGTCGGTGACGCCGATGCTGGCGTCGCGTTGGCTGCGCCGCCAGCCGCCGCCAGCGTCCGCAGACGGCTCGGCCTCCCGTCTGGAGCGCGGCTGGAACGCGGTGCACCATGGTTACGGCCGCAGCCTGCGTTGGGCGCTGCAGCATCCGCTGCTGATGCTCACGGTGTTTTTTGCCACCATCGGGCTGACTGTGGCGCTGTTCAAAATCGTCCCCAAGGGGTTTTTCCCGACGCAGGACACGGGGCTGCTGGTGGCTTCGGTGCAGGCCGACCAGTCGATTTCGTTCCAGGAAATGAGCAAAAAGCTGCAGCAGATCGTGGCCATCGTGCGGCGCAACGAGGGGGTGCAGAACGTCGTGGCGTTCACCGGCGGCGGCACGACCAACAGCGCGTTCATGTTCATGCAGCTCAAGCCCATCGGCCAACGTCCGGGGGTGCAGACGCTGATCGTGCAGCTGCGCCGTGCGCTGTCGCGCGTGCCGGGGGCGCAGACTTTCATGTTCCCGGTGCAGGACATCCGCGCCGGCGGCAGGCCGAGCGCGGCGCTGTACGAATACACCTTGCAGGCCAGCGACTTGAACCTGCTGCGCGAGTGGGAACCCAAGGTGCTGGCGGCGTTCAAGCGAATCCCGGGGATGAACGACGTCAACTCCGACCAGCAGGCCAGCGGCCTGCAACTCTCGCTCAAAATCGACCGCGCGGCGGCGGCGCGCTACGGCATCGCCGTGTCGGCCATCGACCAGACGCTCAACGACGCCTTCGGCCAGCGGCTGGTGTCGACCATCTACGCGCCGCTCAACCAATACCGCGTGGTCATGGAGGCGGCGCAGCGCTACCAGAACGACGCGCAGGAGCTGGGCGACATTTATCTGGTCGCCAGCGACGGCCAGCGCGTGCCGCTGTCGGCGCTGGCGCACTACGAGCTGACGAACACGCCGCTGGCGGTCAACCACCAGGGGCTGTTCGTCTCGTCCACGATTTCGTTCAACCTGGACAAAGGCGTGTCGCTCGGCACCATTCAGGGCAAGATCGACGAGGCGATGGCCGCCATCGGCCTGCCGTCGGACATTCGCTGCGGCTTCCAATGCACGGCGCAGTTGTTTTCCGACACGCTGAAGAACGAACCGTTGTTCATCATGGC
>JBFXEK010000326.1:0-3079 GCA_050180155.1 Thiomonas sp.
CGAGCTTGGCGAGCAGGGCTTCGGACTGCAGGGCTTGGGTGTCCACGGCGTAGGTGCGACTGTTGCCGCTCCGCTCGGGGCGGGCGGACTCGATGGCGCCCTGCCCGACCGCCGGGGCGGTGAGTCGGGTGTCGGCGCCCAGCTCTTCGCTCCGCAGGGTTTGCAGGCGGCCGAGCTGCCAGGTCTGCTGCAGTTCAGGGTTCTGGACTTTGAGGCCCATGCGCCCGGCGATTTCGGCGGCGCGCTCCTGGAATTCGCGGCTGCCGGTGAGCTGCAGGCCTTTGTCCATGTCGTACTTCTGCTCGGCCAGGCGCAGGGCGGCCTCGATCTCGCGGTCATCGACGTGGTAGAGATCGACGCGCTCGCCGCGGTCGGTCATCACCCGCTCGCCATCGCGGGCGTAGTGCACGGATTTGGGCGGGCCGTCCTCGATGTCGTGGGTCAGGCCGTCGAGCACTTCGGGCTCCACGTCGGCCACGCGGCGGCCGCGGATGCTTTCCGGCGAAGGGTCGCGGGTTTTTTCCTGTTCGTGCAGGCGGGCGGCGATGGGGTCGTGCTCGGCGCGCGGTTCCAGAAACTCGCGCAGGGTCGGCGGCAGCGGCAGGCTGCTGGTCAGGGTTTTGCGCTCTGCGGCCTGGGTTTTTTGCAGATGCTCGATCTGCTTGGCGGCTTCAAACGCATGCACATCAAGGTCGCCGCCGCTCTTGAGGGTTTCGGCGCGCTGCTGGGCGAGGGTGGAGAACAGAGACTCCCGCGCGGCTTGCTGCTGGGCGTTCAAGTCCTGCCAGGCCTTGGCGCGCTGTTCGCGGGCGGGCTGGGCGGCTTCGCGCCAGGCATTCAACAAGGCGGCTTCTTCTTTTTGTGCGTCGCTGACCTCCGTCTCCTTTTGCTGTGGTTGTGGCTTCGACTCCTGTTCGGACTCGACTTGCTCCAGGGCGGCGTTGAGATCGGCGAACTCCGCTCGCTTCGCGGTCACGGCTTGCCGGACGGGGGCGGGTTCATCGGAGGGGGTGGGCTGCCTTGGTTCGGTATCAGCTTGTAGTTCCATCGGTTTCTCCTGCTTGAGGTGGGGAGCGGGGGGCTTGGGCTGTCGCCCTTGCCCGGGGGGTAGCGCGATGCCGGGATGGCTGCGCTGGAAGGTCCACGGTGGGACGGCGCGATCCAGGGTGTTGCGGATCGCGTCCGGCCCGCTGTCGCGGAGTTGGTCACGGGCGTCGTAGCCGGGGGGCGTCACGCCGTTGGGTTTCTCTGGAAGAGCAATGACGGTGCGCGCGCTGCCGAGGATGCGGGCGGCTTTGAGGGCATTGATTTGCCCTTTGTGCGCTGCGCGCTCGCCGTCGTTGTCGGCGTAGAGGATCACGCGGCCCTGCACGACCAGGTGCAGGGATCTAGCCACTTCGGGCAGGTTCTGCGCCGAGAGGGCGGCGATGATGGGCAGTCCCGTGGCCTCGTGGAGGGCCAGCGCCGTGCCGATGCCCTCGCACATCACGACATGGGGGGCGGTTTTGGCGGTCTCGAAGGCGCGCAGGGGCGCTTCAGCGTCCTGGCCGTCGATGGGGATGACGGCAAAGGCGCCCTGCGTCGGCGTGCCGGCGACGAAGCGCTTGTCGGCGGACTGGCCCGGCGCCGCCCAGGCGATGCGCTGCATGCCGACCCATTCGGGCTCGCCGTCGGTGAGTTTGAGCATGGGCACGAGCAGCTGCGCGCTGTGCTGCCTCAGCCCGGCCGTGGGCAGTGCGGGGTTTTGCAGGTAGGGGAAGTTGCGCGGCTCGTGACTGGCTTCCCAGCGCGCCAGGCTGTCGGTGAGGGCGGCCTTTTGACGCTCGGCCTGTTGCTGCAGCCAGGCGGCGCGCTCGGTTTCGGCCTTTTGTTGTTCTTCGGGCGTGCGCTCGCGCGCCAGTTCCGGGCGGAAGGCGATGGGTTTGCCATCGGCCTTGAAGTTGGTCACCCAGCCGGTGCCGTCCTCGCGCAGGAGATAGGCGGCATCGTTCCTGCCGTTGGGGCGGTCGCCGACATCGGCGCGGTGGATGCGGCCATCGGCCTGCAGACGCTGCGGGTCGATGTGCACATCGTGCAGCCGGGCAAAATCAAGAAAGGGGGTGAGTTGCGTCGTGTCCATACCCTGACTCTGCAGGGTGGGGACAAATGCTTCAGGCGATGCGCTCGACGTGGAATCCGCCGCTGGCCGAACAGCCCCGCACCGCGACAACTTCCTCGACCTTGCGGCCGTCGGCGGTGCGCTTGATTGAGACGACCACGTTCACCGCTTCGGCGATAAGTTCGGGGTTGGGCGGCACGCCCGCCTCCTGAATGAGCTGGCCGACCCGGATCAGCGCAGCGCTGGCATCGTTGGCATGCACCGTGCCCACCCCGCCGGGGTGACCGGTGTTCCAGGCCTTGAGCAGTGCCAAGGCACTGCCGTCGCGTACCTCGCCGACCACGATGCGGTCAGGGCGTAAGCGCATGGTCGCGCGCAGCAGCCGGGTCATGTCGGTGTTGTCGCTGGTGCGCAGGAACACCACATTCTCGGCATTGACCTGCAGCTCGCGGGTGTCCTCGATGACGACGATGCGGTGCTCGCCAGCGAGCCGGGCCACGGCGTCAAGGATGGCGTTAGCCAACGTGGTCTTGCCGGTGCCGGTTCCTCCCGACACCAGCAGGTTGTGCCGTCTGGCCACGGCTTGTTCAATGGCCTGCTTCTGCGCCGGGGTCATGATGCCCTTGTCCACGTAGTCGGACAGGGTGAAGATCAGTGTGGCCTTCATGCGTAGGGCGAAGCTGGCACGTTCGACCAGCGGCGGGATGAGCGCTTCGAAGCGGCTACCGTCCAGCGGCAGTTCGCATTCGAGGATGGGTTGCTGCGGCGTCACCACGGTATCGAGCATGGCTGCCACGGTGTTGACAATGGTCAGCGCCCGCACGGCGTCGATGTGGCCGGTCTGGTGCATGCCCTCGCCCAGTCGATCCACCCAGAGTGTGCCGTCGGGGTTGAGCATGATTTCGACGACCTGGGGGTCTTCGAGCGGGGTGAGGATGTCCGACCCCATGGCCCGGCGCAGGGCTTCGGACTGGCGGGCGT
>JBFXEK010000327.1:0-3049 GCA_050180155.1 Thiomonas sp.
CGATAGCTGGCGATGGCTGGCAGATTGCCGTCGAGCACTTCGAGTGTCAGCTTGCCGCAACCGCGGACGCGGGCGATGTGCTCGACGCGCTGCAGCATCCGCCGGGACAACCCCTGTCCGCGATACTCGGGCTCGACGTACACGTCGTGCACGTTCATCAGCGGTTTGGCCAGGAAGGTGGAAAAGCCTTCGAAGCAGTTGACCAGGCCCACGGCCGTCGTCTCGTCGAACGCGAGCACGCCGAATTAGTCGGCGCGCGTGCGCAAGCGCTGCACCAGCACCGACTTGACATCCGCCGCCAGCTCCTGCCCGCCGCCCATCGGATCGCGCGCGTAGCGCGAGATCAACCCTGTCACCGCATTCGCATGCTCTGGCAGAGACAAATCGACGTCGGACAGGGTGATCACGGTTTCGTCCTCCACCAATGCACACGGGACGCCCGTGCGGCGCCCCGTGCGACCAGAAAAAATTGCGCGCTGCAGCGACGACTTATTTTTTGATGTCGCCGCAGGCGACGTATTTTTTCAGATCCTGTGCGCTTTCGTGCACATTGATCGCCATCGGTTCTTTGAACAGGTCGTCGATGCTGACGTCGGGCAGCTTGGTCACCGATTTGCCATCGACCAAATTTTGCAGCGGATACTTGGGCACCGGGTTGAGGTCGGCGCAGGTGCCGGGGTGGATGTGGTCGGGCTGGGCCACGCCTTTGGGGCCGCCTTTGACATGGACGATGACTTCGATGCCCTTGCCAAGGGGTTTGATCAGCGCGTAGCCGGTTTCGCCGGAATTGTTTTGCGCCGCCAGCTCCACCTTGATTTCATGCTGCGTTGCAGCAAATGCCGGCGTGGCGGCCAGGCCCAACAGGGCCAGGGAGAGTGCGATTTTGTTCATGTTCAAACTCCTGTGATGGAATCGATCGGGCGATGAGGACTGCGCGCGATGGGCGTAGTCTCGATAAAGCTTAACGGTCGCACGATCCCCTTGCCGTCTTGCATGGTTTTGGCCGTTTACATCGGCCAGGGCGCAGCTACCATCGCGGCATGGCACTGCAACTCTTCGGCATTCCGGTTTCGCGCGGCATGGCCATCGGGCGCGCCGTCATCCTCTCCTCGGCCCGGCTGGACGTGGCGCATTACTTCATCGACCCCGGAAGCGAAGAGGCCGAGATCGAACGTCTGCGCGCCGCGCGCCGCGCAGTGCGCGCCGAGCTGGACAATCTCAAGGCCGATCTACCCGCAGACGCTCCGGCGGAAATGGCTGCATTCATCGACGTGCACAAAATGCTGCTCGACGATCGGCAAATGGCGCACGACACCATCGCCTGGATCCGGCAGCGGCGCTACAACGCCGAATGGGCGCTGACCGCGCAGCTCGACGTCATATCGCGCAATTTCGAGGAAATGGACGACCCCTACCTGCGCGAGCGCATCGCCGACGTCGAGCAGGTGGTCGAGCGGGTGTTGCGCGCGTTGCAAGGCAGCGCCGCGCTGGCGCGCTCGGCCAGCGGCGACGGCGATCTGGTGCTCATCGCCCATGACATCGCTCCGGCCGACATGCTGCAGTTCAAGACCGGGGTGTTCAAGGGCTTCGTCACCGACGTGGGCGGCAAGACCTCGCATACCGCCATCGTTGCGCGTAGCCTGGACATCCCTGCCGTGGTCGGCGCGCGTTCGGCCGGCAGTCTGATCCGGCAGGACGATCTGGTCATCATCGACGGCGACAGCGGGCTGCTCATCGTCGATCCATCGCCCGTCATCCTCGACGACTACCGCCTGCGGCAGCAGGAGTCGCAGCTCGCGCGCGAACGACTCAAACGGCTGAAATTCACCCCGGCGCGCACCCTCAACGGCGAACCGATCGAGTTGCTCGCCAATATCGAGCAGCCGCAAGACTGCGCCGCGGCGCTGGACGCCGGGGCAGCGGGTATTGGGCTGTTTCGCACCGAGTTCCTGTTCATGAACCGTGGCGGCGACCTGCCGGGAGAAGACGAACAATACGCCGCCTACAGCCAGGTGCTGCGCGCCATGCAGGGCAAGCCGGTGACCATCCGCACCATCGACATCGGCGCCGACAAGCCGTTCGACGCCGAGGACTATCGCGATGGCGAATTCACCCACCTCAACCCCGCGCTCGGGCTGCGCGCCATCCGCTACAGCCTGTCGGACCCGGCGATGTTTCGCATCCAGTTGCGCGCACTGCTGCGCGCGGCCACGCTGGGGCCGCTGAAAATCCTGATTCCGATGGTGGCACACGCCAGCGAAATCCGGCAGATTTACGCCGAGCTCGACAAGGCGCGCGCCGAGCTGACTGCTAGCGGCGTGGCGTTCGGCCCGGTGGAGGTCGGCGCGATGATCGAAGTGCCCGGCGCCGCGTTGGCACTGCCGCTGTTTTTGCGCCATTTCGATTTTTTGTCGGTGGGCACCAACGACTTGGTGCAGTACACCCTGGCGATCGACCGCGCCGATGAAAGCGTCTCCAACCACTACGACCCGCTGCATCCGGCGGTGCTGCAGCTCGTGGCGCAGATCATCGCCCAGGCGCGCAGCGCCGTGGCGTGGAAGGGGCGCACGGTGGACGTGAGCGTCTGCGGCGAAATGGCCGGCGACCCCTCGCTCACCCGCCTGCTGCTGGGCATGGGCTTGCGCAGCTTTTCCATGCACCCGGCGCAGATCCTGGCGGTCAAACAGGAAGTCCTGCGCGCCGACACCGACAAACTCGCTCCACTGGCGCAGCAGGTGTTGCGCGCCTACGAGCCAGAGGAGCTGCAGGCCGCGCTCGCGGCGTTGAGCTGACCACGCCGTGCGTGCCCGCAAGGGAACTCGGCGGCTGGCAGCAAGTCTTTGTGCTGATATGGTTTTCCCCCGCCCGTCCCGCTGCCCTCCCCGCCTGCTCGGGCGCCTGCGCGTGGCAGCGTGCCTGCTGCCCTGCGCCGCTCTGCTGGCCGCACCCGTCTGGGCACAAACCGCCGTCAACCCCGATCCTGGGTATGCCAGCAACCTGCCTGCGCTGGGCGTCCCGGCGCAGGGCGGTGTGTGCTCCGTGCAGGATT
>JBFXEK010000328.1:0-3047 GCA_050180155.1 Thiomonas sp.
GAAGCGGGAATACGCGCTGTGCTCCTCCCAAGTCGTCAATCGGACGGCGGGCTACATGCAGTATCGCGCGGCCAAGGCGGGCAAATTGGTGTTCACCTACCCTACGACAGAGCGACCGCCAGCGGGGCTGTTCATTTACACCTCAAACGCGAACGGCGACGCTTCCGTGAATTTCTCAAGCGGGGGATATCGCTACGAACTCGTGGATCCGCTCAGGGGCAGATCGTCCATCCTTGTGACTGCACCGGATGGCCAAGTCACTGAAATCGCGTGTGGCATCAACCAGACCCTGCAGATCAACTACACGATGCGTTTGATGTACGACTCCGGAATATGGATTCCTTGACCGTTGTTCCTTCCGGCGAAGCACCCGAGCGAGCCATCGGCTTTGCTGCGTGAACCGAAGGGCGGTAGCAACCATCGGGATTTTTCGACTGCACCGCGTGAGTGGTGCCGGGGCTTCATCGCTTTTGCCACAGCGTCACCTCCGACACGGTGTGTTGGAACTTGTTAATTGGGGTCAGGTCTAGCCCGATAGCATTTGTCCCCGTGGTTTCAGAGTCAAATGCACCACTCTGGAATCCTGCCGGCCTCACTTCAGGCCAGAGCTTGACTCATTGACTTTCTGGATTGGTTGGCGGTAGCGCAGGATCAGGCCGCCAGCGGGTGCATTGCCCAGGGTGACCTCACCGCCCAGCCGCTGGGCGATCTGGCGTGCGATCGACAGGCCCAGGCCGCTGCCTTCGCCCGCTGCGCCGGGCAGGCGCACGAAGGGCGAGAACACGCGCTCGATGTCCTCGGGTGCGATGCCCGGGCCGGTGTCTTGCACCTCGAACACCGCGGCGTTGCCCTCTTGCCGCAGCCGCAGATCGACCCGCCCGCCGCTCGGGGTGTAGCGCACGGCGTTGTCGGCGGCGTTGCGCAGCAAGGTGTAGAGCAGCGCGGGGTCGGTGCGCAGTTGCAGCGCGTCGGCGTGGTCCAGGCCGAGGTCGATATTGCGGCTTTCGGCCAGCGGCAGCAGGTCGGCGATCACATCGCGCAGCACCGCCACCGGGTCGATGCTCTGCCAGTGCACCGTCTGCCCGCCTTGCGAGCGCGCCAGGCTGAGCAGTTGCTCGACCACGGCACGGGCGCGGCGCAGCCCTTGCTGCAGCGCATTGACGCGCTCCTGCGCTGCGGGCGGCAGTTGCAGTGGCTTGAGGTTGTCCACCTGCATGCTGAGCACGGCAATCGGCGTGCGCAGTTCGTGCGCGGCGTCGGCGACGAAGCGGCGTTGTTGTTCCATCGCCGCCGCCAAGCGCGCGAGCAGGCGGTTGATGGAATGGGCGAAGGGCAGGACTTCCTGCGGCACGTCGGCCTCGGGCAAGGGCTGCAGGTCGGCTTCGTTGCGCGCGTCCACGCCGTGCGCCAGTTGCCGCAACGGCCGCAGCGCCCGCCGCACCACCACCGCAGCGAGCAAGGCCAGCAGCGGCACCAGTGCCAGCAGCGGGAACAGGGTGCGCTGCGCGCTGTCGATCGCCGCGTCGCTGCGCAGGTCGGTGCGCTGCGCCACGGCGATGCGCCCGCTTGGGCCAGACCGCACGAACACCCGCCAGTCGTGACCGTCGGCGTGCACCACCTGCATGCCGTCGGGCAGATTCGCCGGCAGGTTCAGCCCCTGCGGGCCGGGCGGCGCGCCCAAGCGCTGCACGACGATGCGTGCGTCCTTGTCCACATCGGCGCCGGCCGGGTTGAGGGCGTTGCCCGACACTTCGCCCCAGCGGTGCACCAGGCTGGCGATTTGGCGCAGTTGCGCGTCCTGCAACTCATACGCTTCTTCGTAAGCGAAAAAGTACGACAGTGCCGCCGTGCCCAGGCCGACGACGACCACGCTGACCGTCATCCACAGCCACAGCTGCCGCAGCAGCGACTGCGCGGCCCAATGGCGCAGCGCGGCAACGGGCTTCATGGCGCGTCGGGCCCGTTGGGCGTGCTGCCCGGGTCCACCCGCGGCACCAGCCAGCCCACGCCACGCACGTTTTTGATGACCTCGGGGGCGAGCTTTTTGCGCAGGCTGTGGATGAGGAATTCGACGGCGTTGCTCTCCACCTCCTCGTTCCAGCCGTAGATGCGGTCTTCGAGTTCGCTGCGCGACAGAATCGCCCCCGGGCGTAGCAGCAGGGCGTGCAGCAGCGCGTATTCGCGTGCGGTCAGCCGCTGCGTCTGGCCCTGGTAGCGCACTTCGCGCGTCACCGGGTCGAGTTCGAGCACGCCGTTGCTCAGCACCGGCGCGGCCTGCCCGCCCTGGCGACGGGCGACGGCGCGGATGCGCGCCAGCAGTTCGGCGCTCTCGAACGGTTTGACCAGATAGTCGTCGGCGCCCAGATCGAGCCCGCGTACCCGGTCTTCCAGCGCGTCGCGCGCGGTGAGGATGAGGATGGGCAGGCGGTTGCCCGCCTGGCGCAGCGCCTGCAGCACCGACAGGCCGTCGCGCTTGGGCAAGCCCAGGTCGAGCAGCATCAGCTCGTACTCGCCGCCTTGCGCCGCGGTCAGCGCCGAGGCGCCGTCGAGCACCCAGTCGACGGCGTGCGCGGCGTCGCGCAGCGCCTGCCGCGTGGCGCTGCCGAGCATGTGGTCGTCTTCGACGAGCAGGATGCGCATGGGTTGGCCTCGGTCATGAAGTCGTAACGGACACAGCGGCATTGTCGCCCGTGTCGTCGTCATGCAGGCGGCCGCGCAGCAGCTTGAACAGCACCGGCATGAGCAGCAGCACCAGCGGCATTTGCACCATCAGCCCGGCGATGATGGCCACGGCCAGCGGCTGCTGCATCGCCGAACCCTGGCCGAGGGCGAAAGCCAGCGGCAGCAGGGTGAGGATGGCCGCCAGCGTGGTCATGGCAATCGGCCGCAGCCGGTTCTGCCCGGCGGCGATCAACGCCGCATCGAGCGGCTGCCCCGGCTGCTGCCGCAGCAGGGTCTGCACTTCGCTGAAGTAGAAAATGGCCACTTCGGTGACGATGCCCACGATCATGGTCATGCCCATCATCGCCGAGATGTTGAGCTCGATG
>JBFXEK010000329.1:0-3045 GCA_050180155.1 Thiomonas sp.
CACATGCTGGAAGGTGCGAAACACCATCATCAGCCCGACGCGGCGGTCGGGGATTTCGATTTCCGGCTTGCCCGGGGCGGTGACGTCCTTGACCATGCGGCTGTTATGCCACAGCGCGAGCACGTCGCCGCGTTCGAGGCCGTCGGCGGCGCCGCGGTTGAGCGCCACCACGCTGTTTTTCGCCGCCATGTTCAAGTCACCGTAAACCGACACGACGTCGCCGCTGATCGGCTTGGCCGGGGCGTGCGGGGTGTAATTCAGGTATTCGCGCGGCGGGGTGACGACCAGCCGGTCACCGACGCCGACCTCGCGCTCGATGCCGTCGATGCGGAACACCGACACCGCATCCGGCCCGGAGGGTGGCGCAGCCAGGCTGGCCGTGCCGAGATAGTCGGCCTGGTAGGCGATGATTTTTTTGCTTTCCGGATCGACCAGCGGCTTGGCCGGGCGGTAGAGCTGGTAGCGTGTGGCGTGGCTGACGTCGCCGCGCACGTACACCTGCATGCCGGGCGTGGCCATGGTGTGGCCCTTGGGCAGCGCGACGATGCGCGGCGACGCCTCCAGGGTGTCGGGCTCGACGATCAGCGGCTGGGTGAGGAAGGGGCCGATGAGCTCGGGCGAAATGGTCGGGATGCCCTCGGGCGGCAGCGGCGACGACTGCACCCGCGGTTCGAGTTTGACCGTCGGGATGCCTGCGCTCTGACCGGCAAAGCTGAGCCGGGCACGGCCGCCGGAAATGTCCAGATTGAGCACCTGTCCGGGAAAGATCCAGTGCGGGTTGCGGATTTGCTGCAGGTTCATGCCCCACAGCTTGGGCCAGTCCCAGGGTTTGCGCAGATACATCCCGGCAATCGCCCACAGCGTGTCGCCGCGCTTGACGGTGTAGCGCGCTGGCGCGTTCGGCGCCAGTTCGCTCACCGGCACCCCGGTTTGCGCCGTCAGCTCGGCCTGCGCGCGCTGCGCCGCCGGCACCGGGTAGTTGGGCAGGCCGTGCAGCGACGGCGCCGTGGGCGCTGGCGTCACATCGGCTGGGTCTGCCGCCAGCGCCGCAGCCCACGGCAAGGCGCAGCCCAGCAGCAACGCGGCCAGCTGCGCCCGTTGGCGCGCAGGGTGGTGGAAAGCCTTGTTCAGCATGACGGAACCCCCAGAATCGATCGCTCACCACTTCCGGTAGCGGTGTGGTTGTTGTCCATCCGCTCCCGTGAACGGTTGCCGCAGACCGGGGCGGTTATCGAGAAAATGACTCACATTGTGCACGCAACACCTTGACGCGGCAATCGATTCGCGGCCTGCACACGCGGGGGAGTTGCAAGAATGTTGCGTCTTGACTCCGCTGCGCCCGGTCTTGGATTTTGCCGCGGTTTCCCCATTTTCTTAATGGGTCAATCCGTTTCCATCGCCAATCCCTAAAATGGCCACCATGCAAAAGCTCACCATCCTTCAATATCCCGACCCGCGTCTGCAGACCGTGGCCAAGCCGGTGGCGGTGGTGGACGATCGCGTGCGGGCGCTGGTGGCGGCGATGTTCGACACCATGTACGAGGCCAACGGCGTCGGCCTGGCGGCAACGCAGGTCGATGTGCACGAGCGCATCATCGTGATGGACACCTCCGAGGAGCGCAACCGCCCGCTGGTGCTGATCAACCCGGAAATCGTGCGCCGCAGCGAAGACAGCAAGGAATGGGAGGAAGGTTGCCTGTCGGTTCCCGGTATCTACGACACCATCACCCGTCCGGCCAGCGTGCGCGTGCGCGCGCTCGACGCGCAGGGCGAAGTGTTCGAGCTCGACGCCGACGGCCTGACCGCGGTGTGTATCCAGCACGAAATGGATCACCTGCTGGGCAAGATGTTCGTCGATTACCTTTCCCCGCTCAAACGCAGCCGCATCAAAACCAAAATGCTCAAGCGGCAGAGGCAGGCGGCTTGAACCTGGCGGCTGTAACGTCCGAGCGGCCGCCGCGCCGTCTGCGCGTGGCGTTTGCCGGTACGCCCGAATTCGCCGCACAGGCGTTGCGCGCCATTCTCGCCGCCGGCTATGCCGTGCCGTTGGTGTTCACCCAGCCCGACCGTCCGGCCGGGCGCGGGCTGAAGCGACAACCCAGCCCGGTCAAACAGCTGGCGCTGGCGGCGCACTGTGCCGTGCTGCAGCCGCTGGGGCTGCGGCTGCACGGACGCCACGCCGCCGACGCCGCGGCGGCGCACGCAGCGTTGCGCGATTGCGCCGCCGACGTGCTGGTCGTCGCCGCCTATGGCCTGATCCTGCCGCAATCGCTGCTCGATCTGCCGCGACTGGGCTGCATCAACATCCACGCCTCGCTGCTGCCGCGCTGGCGCGGCGCAGCGCCGATCCAGCGGGCGATCGAAGCCGGCGACGCGCAGACCGGCATCACGCTGATGCAGATGGACGCCGGGCTCGACACCGGGCCGATGCTGCTGCGCGCGCCGCTGCCCATCGCCAGCGACGACACGGCAGCGACCTTGCACGACAAACTCGCCGCCTGCGGCGCGCAGACCATCGTGCACGGGCTCGATCTGCTCGAACGCGGCGCGCTCACGCCGCAACCGCAGCCAGATCAGGGTGCGAGCTACGCCGACAAAATCGGCAAACACGAGGCCGCGCTCGACTGGGCGCGACCGGCAGACGTGCTGGCACGGCGGGTGCGCGCGTTCACCCCTTGGCCGGGGGCGCAGTTCACCCTGCCCGATGGCCGGGTGTTCAAGGTCGGCGCGGCGCAGGCGCTGCCGGCCAGCGCCGTGCACGCCGCGGCGGCAGCCGGTACGGTGCTGCGCGTGGCGGCCGACGGGCTGGACGTGCGCTGCGCCGACGGCGTGCTGCGCATCACGCGGCTGCAAAAACCCGGTGGCACCATGCAGGGCGTGGCGCAATGGGTGCCGCAGGCGCAGCCGTGGGTCGGTCTAGTGTTGCCGCTGCCGCCTGCGGTTTGACCCCTTTGCGCCCTTGAACTTTGATTTGCCTGCACAATCTAGTGCCGTTGTATCCAAACGTATCGGAGTCGAGATGTTCAACATCCTGAAAACCGCCAT
>JBFXEK010000330.1:0-3038 GCA_050180155.1 Thiomonas sp.
ACAAAATGGCCAAGGTGGTGAACTCGAAATAGCTCAGGCTCACCGCCTGCCCACGCGGATTGGCGGCGTGGCGGGCCTGCTCGACGGCAGCAAAATGCGGCAGCAGCTCGTGCGCTTGCACCGCCTGCCCGCCGACGCGGCAGCGCTCCTCGAAGTGCACCAGATGCGGAGAAGTGTAGACGCCGACGCGATAACCTGCTGCGAGCAAAATCGCTTCGAGCATGGCGCAGGTCGACCCTTTGCCGTTGGTTCCAGCCACGGTGATCACCGGGCAGGCAAACTCCAGCCGCATCGCCGCGCGCACGGCCTGCACCCGCTGCAGGCCGAGGTCGATGCCGCGAGGATGTAGCCGCTCGGCGTGCGCCAGCCAGCCTTCCAGGGTCTGAACCATCGTGGTCATGCAGCGGGCGCGCGCCGGGCAAAGGGCGACGCAAAAAACAACGGACGGGTCAAGACGTGATCGCTTCGCTCGGCTGGCGCAGCAGCATGGCCAGCAGCTGCGCGAGTTCGCCGCGCAGCTCGCGCCGGTCGACGATGCGGTCGATCGCGCCTTTTTGCAGCAGGAACTCCGAGCGTTGGAAGCCTTCGGGCAGCTTTTCGCGCACGGTGTTTTCGATCACCCGCGGCCCAGCGAAACCGATCAGCGCCTTGGGCTCGGCCAGCACGATGTCGCCGATGAAGGCAAAGCTGGCCGACACCCCGCCCATGGTCGGATCGGTGAGCACGCTGATGAACGGCAGCCCGGCTGCCGACAGCCGGGTCAGCGCGGCGTTGGTCTTGGCCATCTGCATCAGGCTGAGCAGCCCCTCCTGCATGCGCGCCCCACCGGTGGCGGTGAAGCAGATGAACGGCACCTTCTGCTCGATCGCCGCCTGCACCCCGCGCACGAAGCGCTCGCCGACCACCGAGCCCATCGACCCGCCCATGAACTCGAACTCGAAGCACGCCACCACCACCGGCAGGGTCTGGATGGCGCCGCCCATGACCACCAGGGCGTCGGTTTCCTGCGTGTTTTCCAGCGCTTCCTTCAGGCGGTCGGGGTATTTGCGGCTGTCCTTGAATTTCAGCGGGTCGACCGGCAGCACCTCCTGGCCGATTTCATACCGCCCTTCGGCGTCGAGCAAAGCATCGAGCCGGGCGCGGGCGCCGATGCGCATGTGGTGGCCGCACTTGGGGCAGACGTTCTGGTTGAGCTCCAGATCGGACTTGTACAGCACCGACTCGCACGACGGACACTTCACCCACAGCCCTTCGGGCACCTGGCGGCGATCCTGCGGGCTGGTTTGCTGAATCTTCGGGGGGAGGAGTTTTTCGAGCCAACTCATGTCCGTCTCTCCTTGCTCAGGCGTCGAGCGCCTGGCGAATGTCCTGAATGAAGCGGCGCGCCACGTCGGCCGCCTGCGCGGCGGGCTGCGCCTCGAGCAGTTCGATCAGGCGCGAGCCGATGACCACGGCATCGGCCAGCGCGCCAATGGCGCGCGCGGTCTGCGCGTCGCGGATGCCGAATCCTACTCCCACGGGAACGCGCACATGCGCGCGGATGCGCGGCAGCATCGCCGCCACCGCCGAGGTGTCGAGGTGACCCGCGCCGGTCACGCCCTTGAGCGAGACGTAATACACATAACCGCTGGCGATGCGGCCGACTTCGGCCATGCGCTGCTCGGTGCTGGTGGGGGCGAGCAGAAAAATCGGCGCGATGCCCGCGGCCTTGAGCGCGGCGGCGAAGGCGTCGCTTTCCTGCGGCGGGTAATCGACGATGAGCACGCCGTCCACCCCCGCGGCTTGCGCCGCAGCGACGAAGGCGTCGACGCCGAAGCGCTCCACCGGGTTGGCGTAGCCCATGAGCACGATGGGGGTGACGGCGTCGGTCTGGCGGAACGCACGGACGAAGTCGAGCACCTGCGGCAGCCCCACGCCGTGGGCGATGGCGCGTTCGGTGGCACGCTGGATCACCGGGCCGTCGGCCATGGGGTCGGAAAACGGCACGCCCAGTTCGATGACGTCGGCGCCGCCCTGCACCAGCGCGTGCATCAACTCGACGGTGACGGCGGGCGACGGATCGCCGGCGGCGATGTACGGAATGAGCGCCTTGCGGCCCTGCGCGCGCAACTGGGCAAAACGCTGGTCGATGCGGTTCATCTCCATGCCGCGCGGCCGCTGCGAAGGCATGGTGACCCCCACGGGGGGCGACGCGTGCAGCGCGTCAGGGGGCTGTTTCATTTCTGCTCTCCCGGCTGGCGGCCGAACAGGGTGTCGAAGCTCACCCCTTCGCGCTCGGCCACGGTGTTGATGTCTTTGTCGCCGCGGCCGGAGAGGTTGACCAGGATGATTTCGTCCCGGCGCATCTGCGGCGCGAGTTTGATGGCGTGCGCCAGCGCGTGGCTCGATTCCAGCGCCGGGATGATGCCTTCGGTGCGGCAGAGCTCATGAAACGCCGCCAGGGCCTCGTCGTCGGTGATGCCCACGTACTCGGCGCGGCCGAGGTCGTGCAGCCAGGCGTGCTCGGGGCCGACGCCGGGGTAATCCAGCCCGGCGGACACCGAGTGCGTTTCGATGATCTGGCCGTTGGCGTCCTGCAGCAGATAGGTGCGGTTGCCGTGCAGCACGCCGGGCGTTCCGGCGGAAATCGACGCCGCGTGTCGGCCCGTGTCCAGACCCAGGCCCGCGGCTTCGACGCCGATGAGCCGCACGGCGTCGTGCGGGATGTAGGGGTAGAAAATGCCCATGGCGTTGCTGCCGCCGCCGACTGCGGCAATCACCACGTCGGGCTGGCGCCCGGTCATCTCGGGCATTTGCTGCAGGCATTCGTCGCCGATCACCCGCTGGAAGTCGCGCACCATTTGCGGATAGGGGTGCGGGCCGGCGACGGTGCCGATGATGTAAAAAGTGTTCTCCACATTGGTCACCCAGTCGCGCAGCGCCTCGTTGAGCGCGTCCTTGAGCGTCTTGCTGCCCGATTCCACCGGCACCACGCGCGCACCCAGCAAGTTCATGCGGTAGACGTTGGGCGACTGGCGCTTGACGTCCTCGCTGCCCAT
>JBFXEK010000331.1:0-3036 GCA_050180155.1 Thiomonas sp.
CCAAGCGATTTCGCGAGCGACCCGGCGGCACTGACAAACGCGGACAGGCGTTCAAACGCCACATCCTGACCAAACAGACCACCAAGAACAAACGTCACTTGCGTGGCGCCACCGCGGTGCATGCCAGCGATCTGAAGCAGATCGCCGCCATGATGCCTTTTGCCTGAGGTGGCTGACCACCTCAGTCCGACTCGTTCAATTGGATCAGGAGTTACTCAATGCCTCGCGTCAAACGTGGTGTGACAGCGCGCGCTCGTCACAAAAAAGTTCTCGACCTCGCCAAAGGCTTCCGTGGTCGCCGTAAAAACGTCTATCGCATCGCCAAAGAGGCGGTGATGAAGGCCGGGCAATATGCCTACCGTGACCGCCGTGCCAAAAAGCGTGAATTCCGCTCGTTGTGGATCACCCGGATCAACGCCGCAGTCCGCCAATCCGGCATGACTTACAGCGTATTCATGAACGGCATGAAAAAAGCGCGTATCGAGATCGACCGCAAAGTGCTCGCCGACATGGCGGTGCACGATGCTGCGGCTTTTGCCAAAATTGTCGATCAGGTCAAAGCAGTGATGGCCTGATGAGTCGTCTGCCGCTGCCGCGCGGCAGCGTCTGCAGTCCAAAGGCCTGTGAGAACAGGCCTTTGTGTTTTATTGGCCGACATTGCGATGCGGCAAAATCCTATTGAGTCGACTTTCCGATCATGAATCCATTGCAATCGCTGGTTGAGCAAGCGCGGGAAGAATTTGCGCGGGCCGCCGATTCCGCATCGCTGGAAAATGCCAAGGCGCGTTACCTGGGAAAAACCGGGATTCTCACAGCGGAGATGAAGGCACTGGCTGCGCTGAGTGCCGAGCAGAAGCGCTCGCGTGGAGCAGACATCAACCTGGCCAAACAAGCCATCGAGCAGGCGTTGCAGCAGCGCCGCGACGCTCTGGAGCAGGCAGCGCTGCAGGCCCAGCTACAGGCGCAGGCGATCGACGTGACTTTGCCCGGACGCGAGGGGAACCGCGGCGGGCTGCATCCGCTCACCCGCAGTTGGCTGCGCATGGAACAGATTTTCCGCTCGATGGGATTCGACGTGGCCGATGGGCCGGAAATCGAGGACGACTGGACGAATTTCACCGCATTGAATTCGCCGCAAAACCACCCGGCGCGCTCCATGCAGGACACGTTTTACGTCGATGCACAAGACGAACATGGCCAGCCCTTGCTGCTGCGCACGCATACCTCGCCGATGCAGGTGCGCTATGCGCGCGCGCATGTGCAGCGCCATGTCGGGTCGAGTGACATGCCGCCGATCAAAGTCATCGCGCCGGGCAGAACATACCGTGTGGACAGCGATGCCACGCATTCGCCGATGTTTCATCAATTCGAGGGACTGTGGATCGACCGCGACGTGTCGATGGCCGATTTGAAGGGGACGTTCACCAGTTTTCTCAAAGCCTTTTTCGAACGCGACGACATTCGAGTGCGTTTTCGGCCATCGTATTTTCCTTTCACCGAACCGTCAGCCGAAATCGACATGATGTTCGAGAGCGGGCCGCTGCAGGGGCGCTGGCTGGAGCTGGCCGGCTCGGGCCAGGTGCACCCCAGCGTCGTACGCAATTTCGGTCTGGATGCGCAGCGCTATATCGGCTTTGCCTTTGGCAGCGGCCTCGATCGTCTCACCATGCTGCGTTACGGCATTTCCGATTTGCGGCTGTTTTACGAAAACGACTTGCGCTTTTTGCAGCAGTTCGCCTGAGCAAGCCGCAGCAGACACCGCCACCGATCTGGATCAACCCCTTTCCTCCGTCCACCATGCAGTTTCCTGAATCTTGGCTGCGCCAGTTTTGCAACCCCGACTTGACGACCGATGCCGTTGCCGAGGCCCTGACCATGGCCGGGCTCGAAGTCGAGGAGGTCCAGCCCGCGGCGCCGGCGTTTTCAGGCGTCGTCGTCGGCAAAGTGCTGACCGTGCAGCCGCATCCCAACGCCGACAAACTGCGCGTGTGTCAAGTCGACGTCGGCGCGCAGGCGCCGCTGCAAATCGTGTGCGGTGCGCCCAATGTCGTCGCCGGAATGCTCGCGCCGTGCGCGCTGGTCGGTGCCGAGCTGCCGCCAACGCAGCCTGGGCAGGACGCTGTGCACATCGGGCCAGCGACGATGCGCGGCGTCGACTCGCAAGGTATGTTGTGCTCGGCGCGCGAGCTCGGGCTGTCGGCGGATCATTCCGGCCTGCTCGCGCTGCCCGACGATTTGCCGCCCGGCAGCAGCCTGCGCGACGCCCTGGCGCTGGACGAGGCGATTTTTACCATCAAGCTCACACCCAATCTCGGGCACTGTATGAGCGTGTTCGGCGTCGCCCGCGAGTTGTCGGCGGCAACCGGCGCGCCGCTGCACAAACCGCATGTCGCCGCCGTCGTGCCCACGTTGCAGGATCGTCTGCCCGTGCGGATCGATGCACCAGATCTGTGCGGGCGGTTTTCCGGACGAGTGATCCGCGGGGTGAACGCCGCTGCGCCGACGCCGCAGTGGATGAAAGCCCGGCTGGAACGCAGTGGCCAGCGTAGCATTTCGGCGCTGGTCGATATTTCCAACTACGTCATGCTCGAACTCGGGCGCCCGAGCCATGTTTTTGATCTGGGCAAAATCCGCGGCGGCCTGACCGTGCGCTGGGCGCGGGAGGGCGAGCAACTCGAACTGCTCAACGGCCAGACTGTGACGCTCGCCCCGGACATGGGAGTGATTGCCGCAGAGCAGGGGGTGGAATCACTCGCTGGCATCATGGGCGGACAGGCTACTGCCGTCACCTTGGACACCACCGATATTTACGTCGAGGCGGCATTTTGGTGGCCCGATGCGATCCGCGGGCGCGCGCGCCGTCTGAACTTTTCTACCGATGCCGCCGCGCGCTTCGAGCGCGGAGTCGACTACGCCACCACCGTCGAGCATTTGGACGTGCTGACCGCGCTCATCCTGCAGATCTGTGGCGGGCAGGCAGGGCCGGTGGACGACCAAGTCATTCATCTGCCCGAGCGTCGCCCTGTGCGCATGCGC
>JBFXEK010000332.1:0-3033 GCA_050180155.1 Thiomonas sp.
GGTGTGCCAAAACGCGGCTGCAACTCGGCCTGCGCCGCGCGCAACGCCGCGGCAATCGCCGTTTCGGCCAGGTCGCTGATGCCGCAGCACACCTCCTCCAGCGCAGCGCCGGCCAGATCGGTTTCGATCAACCGCAACATCAGCGCGTTGCGCACCCGACGCAGCGCCGTGGGCAGCGTCGCGCCGCTTTGCTGCTGCGCCGCAATCGCCGCCTCCAGCGCCTGGCGTCGTGGAATACCCGGCGGCCACTGCGCCAACACATCGTCGAACCGGCCTGCATGGCGGCGATAAAAGCGGGAGAACTGCGACAGCTCCATCGTGGCAACTTTGCGGACTGCGGTGCGCGCAGCATATTGCAGCAACCGCCGCCGCGCCGTGACCGCGCGCAGTGTCTGAGGCGCCGGCACTGGAATCGACCGCACGCCGCCAACGTCGCTCAGCAGGCGATGTATAAGGCAAGCTCGCGGTGCCTGCCGCAGAAATCGCCGAGGATTGGCTACCATCGGCTGTGTCGTTTTTCACGCCACGCCTTGCCGCCTTGTCCCTGTTCCACCTCTCGCTGCGCGCTGCCACCCGCATCTGGGAGGCGGCGGTCGTGCTCGTCGTCACGGTGTACTTCGTTCTCGGCCTGGGGCTGCTGACGTTGCGCTACGCCGTGCTGCCCAACGCGCAGCAATTCCGCCCCTGGCTGGAGCAGGTCAGCAGCAGCGCGCTGGGGCTGCCGGTGCACATCGGCGCCATTCGCACGCAGTGGCACGGGCTGATGCCGCAGTTCGCGCTGCAGGACGTGCGCATCGACGGCCCGCAAGGCCAGCCCGCGTTGCGGTTCGCGCTGGTGCAGGCGGCGCCGTCGTGGAAAAGCCTGACGCGGCTGACGCTGACCTTCGACCAGCTCGTCATCCGCGGCGCCGACCTCACCGTCTCCCAGCCCGACCCCGACCATCTGGACGTCGGTGGCATCCGCTTTGCCCTATCCGGCGGCAAGAGCGGCGCGGCGCAGCAGTTCGCCGACTGGCTGTTTTCGCAGGACGAGGTGCTCATCCTCGACAGCCGCCTGACCTGGGTGAACGCCGCGCGGCACGCGCCGCCGCTGCCGCTGACGCAGGTCAACCTGCTGCTGCGCAACACCCTGCTGACGCACCGCGCCGCGCTCACCGCGGTGCCGCCGGCGCCGTTTGGCGGGCCGATCGACCTGCGCGCCAGCTTCCGCCAGCCCCTGTTCACCCGCCACACCGCCGACTTTTCGCAGTGGAAGGGCACGCTGTACGGCGTGGTGCAAGACGTCGATCTGGCCGCGCTGCAGCGGCAACTGCCGCTGCAACTGCCGCTGAGCACGCAAAGCGGCCGCGGCTCGGTGCGCGCCTGGGCCGAGATGGACCGCGGCAAACCGGCCGGGCTGACCGCCGATCTGGCGCTGCGCGGCGTGGCGGTGCAACTCGCCGCCGCGTCCACCCCCGCGCCGCTGCAGGCCGCCGCCACGTTGCCGCCGCTGGCGCTGCAGACTTTGTCGACCCGGCTGACCTGGGCGCCGCTGCCCGGCGGCGAAGACGCCAGCGTGCAGCAATTGCAGTTGCGCACCCCGCAGGGGCAGAGCCTGCCGCCGGTGACGCTGCACTGGCGCTGGCAGCAGCCCAAAGGCGGCGCGGCGCAGGCGCAACTGCGCAGCGGCACGCTCGACCTGGGCGCGCTGGCGGCGCTGGCGCAGGGGCTGCCTCTGCCCGTGCCGTGGCATGAACGGCTGGCCGCGCTGCAGCCGCAGGGCCGCATCGACGGCTTGAACCTCCAGGCGAGCTGGCCCGCAGGGGCGGTTGCCGCCGGGCTGCCGCCGCGCTACGCGCTGCAGGCGCAGTTCAGCGCGCTGCGCTGGAACAGCCCGGCCGGCAGCGGCGCGCAGCAGCCGCCAGCCGATCCCAGCCCGTTGATCGCCCGCGGCAAGGCCGCGGCGCGCGCGCTGCGCCTGCCGCCGGATCTGCCCGGGGTGCAGGGTTTGAGCGGCAGCATCGACGCCACGCAGGACGGCGGCAGCGCCCAGCTCACGCTGCAGCAGGGTGCGCTGGACCTGCCGCTGGTGTTCGCCCCGCCGCGTCTGGCGCTCGACACCCTGCACGCCGACCTGGCCTGGTCGCGCGACGCGCAGGGCAACTGGCAGGTGCGCTCGTCACGACTGGAGTTTGCCAACGCCGACGCCGCCGGCCAGGCCAGCCTGACCTGGCGCAGCACCCCCGGCGGGCAGGGCAGCATCGATCTGACGGGACAACTCAGCCGCGCCGACGCCCGCGCGGTGTGGCGCTACCTACCGGTCGACGTGGCGCTGCAGACCCGCGACTATCTGCGCAGCGCCATCGCCGCCGGCCGCGCGCGGCAGGTGGATTTCAGCGTGCGCGGCAAGCTGGAGGACTTTCCGTTCGACACCCCCACGCGCAGCGGCGCCTACCCCGGCATCTTCCGCGTCAGCGCGCAGATCGAAGACGGCGTGTTCAACTACGCGCCGCGCGCCATCCTTCCTGCCGGCCACACGGCCGACAGCGCCACCGTGCACGCCAACGCCGAGTGGCCGGAGTTCACCCAGGTCAGCGGCTTGCTCGTCGTCACCGCGCACAGCCTGGAAGTGCGCAACGCCTCGGCGCGGGCTTACGGCGCGCAGCTCAGCGCGGTGGACGCGACGCTGGCAAACTTCCACCAAGGGCTGTTGCAAGTCAGCGGCAAGGCGCAGGCCCCGGCGGCCGACGCGCTGCGCTACCTGCGCGACAGCCCGCTCGACCAGCGTCTGGGCGGGGTGTTCGACGGCGTGCAGGCGCAGGGGCCGCTGGCGCTGAACGTCGCGCTGACTCTGCCGCTGGACGATCTGCGCGCCGCCAGCGTCAAAGGCCAGGCGACGCTGCAGGGGGTGGACGTGGTGTGGAGCCGCGACCTGCCGCGGTTTGCCAAGGTGCGTGGCAGCGTGGACTTCACCCAATCGGCGTTCACGCTGGCGCTCAACGCCCCGGACGTGCTCGGCGGCGCGTTCAGCCTGCGCGGCGGGCAGCAGCCGGG
>JBFXEK010000333.1:0-3028 GCA_050180155.1 Thiomonas sp.
GGGCGCGGGCGATCACCGGGCGGCCGAATATCGTGGTGTTCAACGGTTGCTACCACGGCACGGTCGACGACGTGTTCGTCGATCTGGCCACCGACGGCAGCGCGCACACCCGCGCGAGCCTGCTCGGCCAAGTGCACGACATCGCGCGTTTTACCCGCGTGGTCGAGTTCAACGACCTGCCGGCGCTGCGCGCCGCGCTGGCCGCGGGCGACGTGGCCTGCGTCATCACCGAGCCGGTGCTGACCAATATCGGCATGGTGCTGCCCGACCCCGGCTTTCTCGACGGCGTGCAGGCCGCGTGCCGCGAGCACGGCACCTTGCTGGTGCTCGACGAAACCCACACCCTGTCCTGCGGCCCGGGCGGCTACACCCGGCTGCATGGCCTCTCGCCCGACATCCTGGTGCTGGGCAAGCCGCTGGCCGGCGGCACGCCCGGCGCGGCGTATGGCTTCACCGCGGAAGTGGGCGCGCGCATGCAGGCGGCCAAGGCGGCGGCGCCGTCCGGACACTCGGGCATCGGCACCACACTGTCGGCCGGGCTGCTCACGCTCAAGCTGATGCGGGCGATGCTCGCCGAGGTGATGACCGAGGACGCCTACGCCCACATGTTTGCGATCTGCCAGCGGGTGGCCGACGGGCTGCAGGCGATCATCGCCCGCCGCGGCCTGCCGTGGACGGTCACGCGCATCGGCGCGCGCTGCGAAGTGCAGTTCGCGCCGCAACGCCCGCGCAACGGCAGCCAAGCGCGCGCCGCGTTCGACCACGCGCTGGAACCCGCGTTGCAGCTCGCACTCCTCAACCGCGGCGTGCTGCTCACACCGTTCCACAACATGGTGCTGGCCAGCCCGGCGCACACCGCGACCGACGCCGATGCGCTGGTCGCGGCGTTCGACGACACGCTGGACTGTCTGGCCGCTGCCTGAGCCGCTGCGATCAGTGCTCTGCGCCCGCCGCCATGGGCGGCTGGCGCACGGCCTGCCACTGCGCGGCGTGTTCGCGCAGCCAGGCGCTGGCCGCAGCGTCGTCGCCGTTGCCCGCCGGGTGAAAACCGGGCCGCAGATACGCCAGTAGAGGCCCGCTGATGCGCCAGACCACGCCGTAGCGGCCACAGAAAAACCGCAGCGCCGACAGCCAGGTGCGCGGCGCGCTCAGGGCATGGTCGTGCCGCAGATTGGCCAATGTCTGCCGCGCCGAACCGCCGAGAAACAGCCGAGTGGCGTAACCGAACCAGCGTAGGCGTTGCCAGTAGCCGCCGCCGAGTTGCTGGTAGAGGTCGAAGGCGACGGCGCGATGTTCGCTTTCCTCCGCGGCGTGCCAGCGCCACAAGGTGCGCAGCGGCTCGTCGGCGTGGCGCAGCCAGTCGCCGGGCTGATCCACACGCGCCAGCAGCAGCCGGCCCAGCAGCGCGGTGTAATGCTCCATCGCCGCCGTCACCGCCAGCGCACTGCGCGCGCGCTGCAGCGCGGGCCAACGCGCGTGCGCCGCGCGGCGGCGGGCGATTTCGATCTGCAGCCGCCGTTCCCAGGCGTTGTCGAAACCCTGCCGCTGCAGCTCGGCGTTGTACTGCGCGTGCAAATGGCGGTGCGTGGCCTCCTGGCCGATGAAGCTCTGCACCGTCGCGCGCAGCGCACGGTCTTGCGGGCTGTCACCGAGCAGCGCGGCGCCGTCGCGCACGCTGTCGATGAAAAACTGCTCGCCCACGGGAAAGCTCATCGACAGCGCGTTGAAGTACGCGGTGGTGAACGCATCGCCGCCGTTCCAACGCTGGGAAAAACCGCCGGATAGATCGATATGCAGCCGCCGCACCGTCAAAACCGGAGCGGCACGAGGGCGAGGAATGGACATGATGCGGCCATCATGCGCGGCGTCGCATGCGCTGTCAACGCCGCAGCGGCCCGCGGCCTCTCACGGCTTGATGTAGTCGAAGCCGTGCTGTTCGAGCTGCATGATGCGCACCAGACCCGCGGGAACGACCACGGCCTGCGGCACCAGCTTGGGCATGTGGCCGAGTTTTTTCGCCATGCCTTCCATGGTGTTGTGGCAAGCGTCGAACTCCACGCCTTCGGCGTCGAGCGAGGCGATGCGCTTGGCCATCGGACTGTTCGCCAGCAGCATGCGCAGCCCCGGGCCGTAGGTGACGATGACGATGCGCACTTTTTCCTGACCGAGAAAATCCATGGCGTTTTGCGCGTTGTTCAACGCCAGCGCCCAGCGTTGCGGGTCGTCCTCGCTGACCTGGATGACCAGGTTGGTGCGGGCAAACGGCAGATCGTGGATGAACGCCGGTTTGTCGAAGTTGAAATCGTGAAGCATCGACGGGTTGGCCGCCTGCGCCTGCATGGCGCCTGCACCGAGCAGGGCCAGCGCGAGGATGGCGCCACTGGCGGCGCGGGTCAATCGCTTGTTTTGCATTGTCTTCTCCTTTGGGTGGTGGCCGTGCGCTGTACCGCGCACTACGGACATTCTGACGCCATTTGGCGGCGAGGGCGTATCAAAATGTGCGCTGCCGCTGCCGCGCACGGCGCTTCAGCTCTGCACCAGCCGCTTGGATTTGGCGATCGACAGCAGGATGCCGGTACCGAGCATCAACGTCGTCAGCGCGGTGCCACCGTAACTGACGAACGGCAGCGGCACACCCACCACGGGCAGGATGCCCGAAACCATGCCCATGTTGACGAAGGCGTAGAGGAAAAAAATCAGCGAAATCGACGCCGCGAGCAGCCGGGAAAACAGGGTTGGCGCCCCTGCGGCGATCATCAACCCGCGCAGGATGAAAAAGGCGTAGGCCGCCAGCAGCACCAGATTGCCGGCCAGCCCCCATTCCTCGGCCAGCACGGAGAACACGAAGTCGGTGTGCGATTCGGGCACGAAGTTCAGGTGCGCCTGCGTGCCGTGCAGATAGCCCTGGCCGAACACCCCGCCCGAACCGATGGCGATCATGCTCTGGATGATGTTGAAGCCCTTGCCCAGAGGGTCGCTTTGCGGGTCGAACAGCATCATCAGCCGCTGCCTCTGGTAGTCGTGCATG
>JBFXEK010000334.1:0-3027 GCA_050180155.1 Thiomonas sp.
GCTTTTGCCCACAAAAAACCCGCCGCGTGCGGGTTTTTTGTTGTACGGCAGGTCGCGTCGCGCAGCGCCGCGGCGCGACCCGGCGGTGGTGGCAAGGGTCAGGCGGGCGAGAACAGGAAGTGCAGCACGTCGCCGTCTTTGACCACGTAGTCCTTGCCTTCGGCGCGCATCTTGCCGGCCTCTTTCGCCCCCTGTTCGCCGCCGTAGCGGATGAAATCGTCGAAAGCGATGGTCTGCGCGCGGATGAAGCCGCGTTCGAAATCGGAGTGGATCACTCCGGCGGCCTGCGGTGCGGTGGCGCCCACGCGCACCGTCCAGGCGCGTACCTCCTTGACGCCGGCGGTGAAGTAGGTCTGCAGACCGAGCAAGCCGTACGCGGCGCGGATCAGGCGGTTCAGCCCGGGTTCCTCCAGGCCGAGATCGGCGAGAAAGGCCTGTTTTTCCTCTGCGTCCATGCCGGCGAGCTCGCTTTCCAGCTTGGCGCAGATCGCCACCACCGGCGCGCCCTCCTGGGCTGCATAGTCGCGCAGTCGGTCCAGGTGCGGGTTGTGCTCGAAGCCGTCTTCCATCACGTTGCCGACGTACATCGCCGGCTTGGCGGTGATGAAGCACAGCGGCGCGATCAGCGCGCGCTGCTCGTCGCTCAGCCCGAGCGCGCGGATCGGTTTGGCCTCGTTGAGCGCGGCGACGATGCGTTCGAGCACGTCGGCGGTGCGCTTGGCGTCTTTGTCGCCGGCGCGCGCTTGTTTGTGCAGCCGTTGCAGACTTTTCTCCGCGGTGGCCAGATCGGCCAGGCACAGCTCGGTCTGGATCACGGCGATGTCGGCCAGAGGATCGACCCGCCCGGCGACGTGGATGACGTTCGGATCGTCGAAGCAGCGCACGACGTTGACGATGGCGTCGGTTTCGCGGATGTGCGCGAGGAACTGGTTGCCCAGCCCCTCGCCCTGGCTGGCGCCGGCGACCAGCCCGGCGATGTCGACGAACTCGACCACCGCGGGCAGCACGCGCTGCGGCTTGACGATCGCGGCGAGCTGCGCCAGTCGCGGGTCGGGCACTTCGACGATGCCGGTGTTCGGCTCGATGGTGCAAAAGGGATAGTTTTCCGCGGGAATGGCGCTTTGCGTCAGCGCGTTGAACAGCGTGGACTTGCCGACGTTGGGCAGGCCCACGATACCGCATTTCAGGCTCATGGTGGGGCAAGGGAAAAGACGGCGCCGGACGCGGCGCGCAACCGGCCATTGTAGGCGGCGGCCCGGCGGCTCATGGCGTCGCGGCGGGAGGATTGACGCGGTCGGCGACGATGCGGCCGTCGAGCAGCTCGATCACCCGGTCACAGCGCGCCGCGATGCGCGGGTCGTGGGTGACGAGCAGCACGGCGCAGCCGAAAGTCTGGTTGAAGTGGCGAAACAGCGCAAACACGTCATCGGCCGAGTGGGTGTCGAGGTTGCCGGTGGGCTCGTCGGCGAGCAGGATGGGTGGGTGGATCATCAGCGCGCGGGCGATGGCCACGCGCTGCTGCTGCCCGCCGGAGAGTTCGGTCGGCCGCTTGTGCGCATGCCGCGCCAGGCCGACGGCGTCGAGCAGTTCGAGCGCGCGGTCGCGGGTGGCGGCATCGCGCGGTGCGCCGCCCAGCAGCGCGGGCATCATCACGTTGTCGAGCACGGAAAACGCATTGATCAAGTGGTGGAACTGAAAGACGAAGCCCAGCGTACGTCCGCGCAACGCGGTGCGTTCGGAGTCGCTCAGGGCCACGGTCGGCGTACCCTGCACATCGACTTCGCCCGCGGTGGGGGTGTCGAGCAGGCCGATGAGGTTGAGCAGTGTGCTCTTGCCCGAGCCCGACGGGCCGATCAGCGCGGCGAATTCACCCGGCGCCAGCGTCAGGTCGATGCCGTGCAGCACCTCCACTTCCAGCGGCGTGCCCACACCGTAGGCCTTGCGCAAACCGGACAGGCGCAGCACCGGCGCTGCAGCGGGGGTCGAAGCGGACGAAGCGCCGGCCATGCTCACACCGTGCGGATGGCTTCGACCGGATCGAGCCGCGAGGCACGCCGCGCCGGGGTGTAGGCCGCGATCACCCCGGCCAGGGTGGCGATGAGCATGGCCTGCGGCACCAGCCAGGGGCTGACGGTGACGGGGAACAGCCGCGGCCCCGAGGTGTTGAACACGTACACCGCAGCCACACCCAGCAGTGCGCCGGCGGTCGAACCCGCCAGCCCGAGCAGCCCGCCCTGGATGAGAAACACGCTCATCATGCGCAGCCGCGTCGCGCCCATGGCGCGCAAAATGCCGATTTCGCGCGTGCGTTGTACGACGCTGACGGCCAGCACGCTGGCGATGCCCAGCGCCACGGACAGCGCCACCGACAGCCGGATGATATTGGTCGATAGCGACTGCGACTGCAGCGCGTTGAGCAACTGGCTGTTGGTCGTCATCCAGCTTTCGGCCTTGACGCCGAAGGTGCGCGCGATGCGGCTGGCGATGTCTTTGGCGGCGAACAGGTCGTACACCGTCATGTCGATTTCGGTCACCGACCCCGGCAGGCCCAGCAGCGTTTGCGCCTGCTGCAAACCGAGATAGACCTGGCGCTCGTCGACGTCGCGCACCCCCATGGTGAAAATCCCGGCGATGCGAAACGCCTGCGCCTGCCCCGACGGCCCGGTCAGGCGCAACGTGTCGCCCACGGCCAGCCCGAGATCGGTGGCCAGCCGCGAGCCGATCAAAATCTTTTGCGCGCCGACGGTGAACTGCCCGGCGACCATGTCGGTATCGACCGGGATGATGCGCACGTAGCTGCCCGGCTCGATGCCGATGATGGCCACCGCGCGCACCGCGTTGCCGCGCTGCGCGAACGCCGGTCCCGACACCACCGGTGTGGCCGCCTGCACATCGGGCATGGCGCGGATGGCGCGCAGCACTGCCGCGGCGTTGTCGATGCCGCGCAACCGTTGCGGTCGCGGGTCGATCTGCGACAGATACACCGTGTGCGAACGCGGCGGCGGCGTCAGCGGCACCAAGTCCGGC
>JBFXEK010000335.1:0-3024 GCA_050180155.1 Thiomonas sp.
ACGGCGCTGCTGCCGGGTTATCTAGCCAGCACCTGGGGTTTTCGCGATGACCTGCGCGCGCCGCACGCCGTGCGCATGCCCGCGCTCTTGCTCGCCTGCGTGGCCGGCGGCGGCCTGGGCGCGGGGTTGCTCGTCGCCACCAGTAACCAGGCGTTTCGCGCCCTGGTGCCCTGGCTGCTGCTGTTCGCCACGGCCTTGTTCGCTTTTGGCCCGGCGCTGCTGCGTCTGCTCGGCCGACACCCGCAGCAGCATGCCACGCCGGCGCAGGCGCTGGCCGGGCTGTTCGCCGTCAGCGTGTACGGCGGTTATTTCAACGGCGGCCTGGGCGTGCTGCTGCTGGCGCTGCTCACCCTGATCGGCGAAACCCAGCTCAACCGCATGAACGCGCTGAAAAATGCGCTGTCGGCCGTGCTCACGGTGTTTGCCGTCGGGCTATACGCCGCCGCGGGCGCGGTGCGCTGGGGCTGGGTGGCGTCGATGCTGCCCGCCGTGCTGCTCGGCGGTTATGCCGGCGCCCGGCTGGCGCGGCGCATTCCGCGCGCGGTGTTGCGCTGGGGCATCGTCGGCGTCGGTCTGGTGATGAGCGCGCTGTTTTTCCGCTGAGCCGGCGGGCTTCAGCCCGCGCCGTCCTGGACGATGAGGTACACGCCGAGCGCGACCAAGCCCATCCACAGCGCCATCGCCGCCGTCCCCAGCCACTGCGCCACCGTATCGAGAAAAAACAGCAGCACGGCGGCCGATGCCAGCACGCCGTTGCCCAGCCAGAATCGGGTTCCGTGTTTCGGCGTTTGCGCCATGGCCTCTCCCTGGTTTGCGCGATCTCAAAATACCTGGCGCTGGTCGCAGCGCCTGCGGCCCCAACATACTCCGGGGGGTTCATGCGGGACGTTCGCTGGTTACAATGTGGTTGATTGTAAAGGCGCCGCCATCGCCGGCGAATCTCGATGGAACTGAATTTTTTCTCCGCAACCAACGCGCACAAGGCGTGGAAAAAGCGGCTGTACGACTGCGTGTGCGGCGCGTGCTCCACCCTCGACCCGCAGCTCATCGCGCTGGACAACCGCTGCGACCTGGGCAAGTGGCTCTACGCCATCCGGAGCCGCCAGCCGGCGCTCAGCGCGGACACGCAAAAACTGTTCACCCGCCTGCTCGACGAGCACGCCACATTTCACCGCGCCGCCGCGGAGGTGGCGCGGCTGGCGCAGAGCGGACAGCGCGACGACGCGCTGCGCCAGATCCAGGGTGGCGAGTACACGCGCATTTCCAATCAAGTCATCGCCACCCTCGGCGAGCTCTACCTCAAGCGCAGGGAATTCGGCATGGACTAGGCCCTGCCAACGCCACGGATGCGCCCGCGCGGCGAAGGTGCAGCGCAGCCAGCCGGCTACGGCCGCGCAGTTTGCGACAATGCCGACCATGACTGCACTTGCCAACGACACCTTTTTGCGCGCGCTGCGCCGCCAGCCCACCGCCTACACCCCACTGTGGCTGATGCGCCAGGCCGGGCGCTACCTGCCGGAATACAACGCCACCCGGGCACGCGCCGGGAGTTTTCTCGCCCTGGCGCAGAACCCGCATTTCGCCACCGAAGTGACGCTGCAGCCGATCGACCGCTACCCGCTGGACGCGGCCATCTTGTTTTCCGACATCCTCACCGTGCCCGACGCCATGGGGCTGGGGCTGCGCTTCGAGGCCGGGGAGGGGCCGAAATTCGAGCACCCGGTGCGCACCGAGGCCGACGTTGCACGGCTGGCCGTGCCCGATATGAACGCGCTGCGCTATGTGTTCGACGCCGTGGGGCAAATCCGTCGCGCGCTGCTGCAAGACGGGGTGCAGCGCGTGCCGCTGATCGGCTTTTCCGGCAGTCCGTGGACCCTGGCATGCTATATGGTCGAAGGCGGCGGCAGCGACGATTACCGCACGGTCAAGACCATGTTGTACGCGCGTGCGGACCTGCTGCACCGCGTGCTCACCGTCAACGCCGACGCGGTGGCGCAATACCTCACGGCGCAAATCGACGCCGGGGCGCAGGCGGTGATGCTGTTCGACAGCTGGGGCGGGGTGCTCGCCGACGGCGCCTTCGAGGAGTTTTCGCTGGCCTACAGCCGGCGCGTGGTGCAGGCGATCAAACACCACCCGGGCGCAGCCGACGTACCGGTCATTCTGTTCACCAAAGGCGGCGGACAGTGGCTCGAAGCCATGGCCGATACCGGCGCCGACGCCCTCGGGCTGGATTGGACGACCAACCTGGGCCAGGCGCGCGCGCGCGTCGGCCAGCGGGTGGCGCTGCAGGGCAACCTCGATCCGGCCGTGCTGTTTGCCCCGCCCGCGGCGATCGAGCGCGAAGTGCAGCGGCTGCTGCACAGTTTCGGCAGGGTGGACGCCGGGGTCGGCCACGTGTTCAACCTGGGGCACGGCATTTCGCAATTCACCCCGCCCGAACACGTCGCCGCGCTGGTCGAGGCGGTGCACACCCACAGCCGCGCCTGGCATGCCCCTGCGCAAGGCTGACAGCCCGCCACCATGGCCCGCTGCGCGCTGGAGAACGTCTGTTCGCCGCCTTGTCAAGGTTGACGCATCAGCTTATGCACATTTTTGGTGAAGTTGCGCCGCAACAAGTTGACCACAGAATCCACCCGAGGTTTTCTTGTTCAAACCATTGAAAATCAATTTGTTTTTGAAAATTTCACCATTCAGGAAAAGATTCTGCACAGGTTTATCCACAGGGTGCGGGCCAGAAAGTTCCGGCTTCATGCACAGAATTATCCACAGGGTGGGTTGCAGCTGAAAATGACCGAAACGGCGCCGGTTTAGCGCAGCGTCGCAAACTGCTTTTTCAATTCGTTGCGCCAACGCCATGACCTTCGTTTTGCGCATCGCGGTGGACGCCCCGGGGCTGCCCGCTCTGGATTACACCGCGCCGGCCGAGTTGCCGGCCGGCACCTTGGTGCGCGTCCCACTGGGGCGGCAGGTGGTCACCGGCGTGGTGCTCGCAGCGGGGCAGGAGCCGCAGCCGTCCTCCGG
>JBFXEK010000336.1:0-3015 GCA_050180155.1 Thiomonas sp.
ACTACGCGCTGAACGCGATGGCGATCGCCGGCGGCACCGGCCAGCAATACCCGGCCAACGACATCCAGACCTTCAACAACGCGATCGCCAGCATTGCCGCGCAGATTTTCCAGAACATCGCGGTGTCGGCGCCGGTCGCTCCGGCCAGCGTCAATGGCGGTTCGCTGGTCTACACCGCGACCAGCAACAACCAGCCGGGCGCGATCGCCGGGCACCTGCAGGCCTACAAGACGGTGACCACCGCGCAATCGACCGTCACCGCGCCGATCGGCACGGCCAACGGCCCGGCGCAGTGGGACGCGGGCAGTCCCACCTTGATGCCGGTGAGCGAGCGCCAGGCCCGCCTGTACTCGACCGCGGCGCCCACCTCCTCGTCCGCCCCCCCGGGGTCGGGGCCGGTGCGCAATTTCGCGGCAATGGGAACGAGCACTTCGCCGTATTACGACCCGAGCGCATTCGCGCTGAGCAGTCCGACGACCTGCGTACCCAATATCGCGACCATCGTCGCCTATACCCTCGATCCGTCGTTCAACACCGCGGGCGACAGCGCGGCCTCGCAATACGGCTCGCTCGGCTTTCCTTCCGGGGTGAGCGGGTGCAGCTACCTGATGGGCCGTCAGCTCAACTGGATGCTGGGTAACCTGAGCCCGAACGATCAGACTTCTTATCTTGCCGCGCCCGGAACCGCGGCGTACACCAGCCTGGGTGGATACGTGCAGTTCGCGGCGAACAACCAGGGCCGGGAAAATCTGGTGCTGCTCACCAGCAACGACGGCTTCCTTTACGCCGTGGACAGCCAGACCGGCAATCTGGTGTGGGGCTGGATGCCGCGGCCTTTCCTCGCGGTGCTCAAGACCAACGACCCGGGGCCCAACGCGCCTTCGGGCGCATCGGTGATCACGCAGAAAAATCTGTTCGACGGCGGTTTCAGCCTCACCGACGCCGTCAACACCAATAGCAATCCATCCGCATCCAACTGGGCCAGCTATGTCGTCGGCACGGCGCAGGGCGGGGCGTATCACTACGCGCTGCAACTCAGCAGCAACGCCAGCGCGACGGCGACCACCGCGCCGACCCCGCAGGCCGTGACCTGGGCGATTTCCACACCGACCAATATCGCTCCTGCGAACGCCGCGCCGGTGGCGCTGCAGGCGCCGCTCATCATCACCATCAACGGCATGCAATACGCGGTGTTCGTGGTCAACGCCAAGAACAGTTCCGGTGCGGTCAGCAGCACGCTGTATGAGGTCAACGTCGCTACCGGGCAGCCGGCGTATGGCACCGCGCTGTCGGCTGCGCTGCCGTTCTCGGCCTACAGCGCGATGTCGTACGACCCGGGATCGGGCACGCTATGGATGGGCGACGCCAACGGCGGCGTGTGGAGCCTGAACCTCTCCGGCTCGGCGCCGAGCGATGTGAGCAGCGCGCTGCAGATCGGCACCGCCTACACCCCGTCGGGCCAGTCCGCCGCACTCAACTATGTGGGCTACACCGAGGTCGGCGGGCTGCCCTATGCCTGGGCGGCCTCCAACACCACCGTCACGCTGTTCTCGCTGTCGGGCGGTACGTCGCAGATCGTCTGGGCGGCCAACGGCAGCAGCGGCTACCAATATCAGAATGGCACGCTGCAGGCAGTAGATCCCAGTGTGGTCCAGCCCCTGCAGAGCGGCGGGGTGATTTCGGCCTCTCCGGTGGTGGCCAATGGCCTGCTGGTCGTGCCGGTGTATGTGCCGCCCGGTGGCAACAATTGTGGCTATGGCCAGGGCTATTACGACCTTTACGATCTAGCCAGCGGAGCCAAGCCGAAAATCAGCGTGACCTATAAAGGCAACGTCGTCTCCACTGGGCAGATCGGTCTGGGGGTCGGCATTGCGCTGTCGCCCAGCCTGTTCGTCACCAGCAACGGAGTCGGGTTCTATCCATACACCACCGCCAGTGCCGGGCCCTCCGGCCAGGGATCGGGCGGCGCCGGTTCGGGTGGCATCTGGCCGTTGACGATCAGCGGCAGTGTGATGAACAAACCGATCGCCTGGGGGCAGTACTGATTTGCGCCTTTACTCGCGCCGCAAATAAAACCCGTGATACCCCTGCACCGAATACCCCGGCTCAAACGCGATGCGGCAGCGTTTTTCCGGGTTTTGCCACCGATCGACCACCTGATAGCCCAGCCGGGTGAACCTCTCCAGAAACGGGCCGTAGGCGGCGATGCGGTACGGGCAGAAGGCGGTGCCGATGCTTTGCAGGGTGAAGTAATCCTGCTTGCCGTTGTCCAGCAGGTGCAGCGGGGTGAGGTTGAGGATGAGGTGGCGCGGTGGCGGCAGGTCATCGGCTTGCAGCGCGGCCAGGCGCTGCGCCAGGGTATCGGGCAGATACTGCAGCACACCCAGCGCCAGCAGCACCTGGGCTTGGCCGGCAGCGCGAAAGTCAGCGTCGAAGTGCAAGCGGCCTGAAGGGTCGCGCTCGTGAGCGATGTCGCGGCCGCGCGCCATCACCGCAGGCACGTCGCTGACCGTCCAGCGCAGCCCCGGCGGGTAGTCGAGGTAGCGCTGATAGCTGTAATAGCCGATACCGATGTGGCCGCCCAGGTCGAACACGGTGTTCTGCCCTTGGGCGAACAATTTCTGCAGCCAGAAAATCACCGGATAGTCGCTCGGGTAGATGCGCTTGATGCGCTCCAAATACATTCCGGCGGCGTCGGGATTGTCGTAGCCCAGCGGGCGAGTGGGCGGGGCGCTGGCCTGCGCGGCGTCAAAGCTCGGGTAAACGCCGCGGAACAAGTTGGCATCGGTATTGTTGGCAAAAGCGGCTTCAGCCCGTCTGCGCCGCCATGCCCCGAGCGGCGGCAAGTCGGCCGCCCGGTCGATCAGGGCATGGGCGCGTTCGAGCCATTCCATTTGCGGTCTCCTTCAGGCCCACGCAGCTTAGCTGAGCATGGTGCTGCTGCGGCGCCATGCTCCGGCCGCCCCCCGCATTGCAGGGACTGGCACGCAAGGCGGCGGTTGATGTGTTTTGATA
>JBFXEK010000337.1:0-3012 GCA_050180155.1 Thiomonas sp.
GGTCAGTGCAACGCGGCATAAATGGCGCGGGCGAGCTCGCGCGAGATGCCCTCGACGGTCATCAAGTCGCCCACACTGGCGGCTTCCACCCCGCGGATGCCGCCGAACCGTGCCAACAGCTTGGCGCGGCGTTTCGGACCGATGCCGGCGATGTCTTCCAGCCGCGAACCGCCGGTGCGCACTCTGGCGCGTGCCGCGCGCATGCCGGTGATGGCAAAACGGTGCGCTTCGTCGCGGATTTGCGCCACCAGCATCAACGCGGCGCTGTCGGCAGGCAGGGCGAGTTTGGGCCGGCCGTCGGCGAACACCAGTTCTTCGAGGCCGACTTTGCGCCCGGCGCCCTTTTCCACGCCGACGATCACGCCGATGTCCAGACCGAGTTCGGTGAATACCTCGCGCGCCATCGCCACCTGCCCGCGCCCACCATCGACCAGCACGAGATCGGGCAAGCGCGCCGTCGCACTGGCTGGCGCCTGGGCAGCGTGTTCCGCGGCGAGATGGTTGACGATGTCCGGATGACGGGCTTCGGCCACCCGTTGATAACGTCGCATCAGCACCTGACGCATCGCGGCATAATCGTCACCCGGGGTGATGACCAGCATACGGTAGCGGCGGTATTGTGCCGGTTGCATCGCGTGCTCGGCGTAGCCCACGCACGAGGCCTGCGTCGCCACGCCAGCGGTATGGCTGATGTCAAAGCATTCCACCCGCAGGTGTTCGGCCTGTTCGGCATCCAGGCCGAGGGTCTGCGCCAGCGCCAGGCTGCGCTCACGCTGCGCACCTTCTTCGGACAAGAGTCGCTTCAGCGCGATCTGCGCGCCGTTTCGCGCCATGTCCAGCCAGTCTTTGCGCTGACCACGCGGTTGCGTGATCTGCTGCAGCCGGTACCCGGCGTGTTCGCCCAAAGCGTCGAGCAGATCGGCGTCGATCGCCTCGGCGCAGACGAGCACGGGCGGCGGCGCCATGTGCAAATAATGCTGCGCGACGAACGCCTGCAGCACATTCTGCGCAGCACTGCGCGGTGGCTGATCGTCGGCAGCGTCGGCCTCGGCCATTTCGAGTGCGCTTTGCACCTGGCTGGGGAAATAAGCGCGGTCGCCGAGATGACGGCCACCGCGCACCATCGCCAGGTTGACGCAAGCGCGCCCGCCGCCCAGAGCCACGGCGAGAATGTCGGCGTCTTCGCTGCCGCCGACCTCCATGCTCTGCTGCTGCAGCACGCCCGACAGCGCGGCGATCTGGTCGCGCAAGACCGCGGCTTGCTCAAAGCGCAGCGCATCGGACAGCGCCTGCATCTGCACCTGCAGTTCGCCCATCACCACGGCGTGATCGCCGCGCAGGAAGCGCACGGCGTATTCGACGTCGCGGGCATAGTCCTCGCGGCTGATCGCGCCGACGCACGGCGCGGTGCAGCGATGGATCTGATGCAGCAGACAGGGACGGCTGCGGTTGACGAACACCGTGTCTTCGCAGGTACGCAGCCGAAACACTTTTTGCAGCACGGCGATGCTTTCCTTCACTGACCAAGCATTCGGATACGGGCCGAAATACTGTTGCTTGCGATCGGTGGCGCCGCGGTAATACGCCACCCGCGGATAAGGATGGGCCGTGGTGATCTGCAAATACGGGTAGGACTTGTCGTCACGAAACAAAATGTTGTAGCGCGGCTGCTGCGTCTTGATCAGGTTGTTTTCGAGCAATAGCGCTTCGGCTTCGGTACGCGTGACCGTGGTGTCCAGCCGGGCGATGCGCGCGACCATCAGCCCGATGCGCGTGCCGCCATGGTCTTTCTGGAAGTAGCTGCTCACCCGCTTGCGCAGGTCACGCGCCTTGCCGACGTAGAGCAAGGTGCCGTCGGCGGCGTAGTAGCGGTAGACCCCGGGCAAGTGCGGCAGCGCGGCCACCTGGGCGAGCAAGGCGGCGCTGGGCCCGGCTTCAGGCGATTGTGGCGTAGAAGACATGGTCGTCAGGCGCAGCGTTGCAAGGCACGCTCGAACACTGCGCGAAACATCGCCGCGGTCAAACGTCCCGTGTTCTGGTTGTAGCGGCTGCAGTGATAACTGTCGATGAGGGTATAGGCCCCGACCTGGTGCTCGGCGGCGTGGGCGAAACGCGCGGCGCCGGGCCGCTGGCCGAGGGCGAGCAGGACGGCGTCGTGCGCCACTCTGCCCAAGGCGACGATGACGCGCAACCGCGGCATCGCCGCGATCTCCGCCGCCAGGTAACGGTTGCACTCGCGGATTTCGGCAGGCAGGGGCTTGTTTTGCGGCGGCAGGCATTTGACCGCGTTGCTGATGCGGCAGCCGCGCAGTTGCAGGCCGTCGTCGCGGTGCAGCGAGGCAGGCGCGTCGTCGATGCGCACCGGTTCGGGCCGCCAGGCCAACCCCAATGCGCTGAGCGTCCCGTAGAGCAAAGGCCCGGCACCGTCGCCGGTGAACGCCCGACCCGAGGCATTCGCGCCCTTCAGCCCGGGGGCCAGACCGGCGATGAGCAAAGGCGCGTGCAGCGGCCCGAACGGCGGCACCGGGGCGCACGCAAACTGCGGATGCGCCTGCTTGACTTGGTGTAAAAATGCCGCCAGGCGCGGACACGAACGACACTGCGCGTCATAAAAAAAACTGGAGGTCGGTGCGGCGTCACCCGGCATCATGATGAATGTCCAATTGCGGTGGGATGTGTTTTGCCACGTCGTCGACAACCTCGGCGACATCGGCGTGAGCTGGAGGCTGGCGCGGCAACTCGCTGCCGAGCATCAGCAGCAGGTGCGATTATTCCTCGACGATTTCAAGGCGTTTGCCCACATCTGCCCGCAGGTCAACCTGCGCGCCACGCAGCAAACCATCGCCGCAGTGCAGATTGTGCCTTGGGCCAGCCAGCAGCAGGCCACACCCGGCGACGTGGTGGTCGAGATGTTCGGCTGCCATCTATCCGATGCGTTCGTCGCGCAGATCGGCAAGGCGCCGCTGCAGCCGGTGTGGCTCAACCTCGAACATCTCAGCGCCGAACCCTGGG
>JBFXEK010000338.1:0-3007 GCA_050180155.1 Thiomonas sp.
CGCTGCGGCGCAGAACGCCCGCCAGGCTACGCCCGGCGGGCGCTGGCGTCAGTTGGGCTTGTACGCCGGCAGCTCGATGACGTAGGTGTCGACAGGTGCGTTCGGATCGACCACCGGCGCTTTCGGGTTGGCGTTGCCCCAGTCGCTCTGCACCAGAATGCGCGTGCCGCTGGGGCTCAGGGTGACGTTGGTCTGTGCCCAGTAATTGTTCACCGGCGCATTGGCGTAGTAGCTGGTGCTGCGGTGGTGCGCGACGCGGAACTTGGCGCCGGTATTGACGTTGGCCACCCAGACCTCCTGGTCGATATAGGTCTGCGGGTTGGCCACCGGTGCGTTGTTGCTGTCATTGTTCGCCGTGCTGCCGTAGGGCGAGCCGGTCACCCCCATCGCCACCCAGCCCGGCACTTTCCAGGCGCCAGCGCCGATGAGCGTGCCGGTGCGCGGATAACCATCGCCGGTGCTCATGCCCACCAGCGTCGATACCTGCCCGGTGGTGAGGTTGGCCACCATCAGGTTGCCGCTGCCGCTGGGGCCGTCGTACTGCGTGCCCACCAGCAGGTCTTCTCCCTTGGCGTTGACGGCGCTGTCCAGGTGTTCGATGGCATCGAACTGCACCGTGCGCACGATGTTGCCGTTGAGGTCGAACACCACGGTGGTGTGGTTGGCCCAGTCCGGCCAGGCCCAGCCGCGGCCGGACTTCAGCGGGAAGGGCGTCGAGCCGCGCGCCTGCGCCAGCGCGATGCCGTTGTAGCGGGTGAGCTTGCCGGTGTTGAGATTGAAACCGAACACGTTCAGCCCGAGCTGGCCGCTGACGTTGGGGATGCCGCCAGCGCCCAGCCCCCACAGTTCCAGATCACCGCCCGGATAGAACGGGTACCCCGCACGCACCGGCCCCGTGGTCGGCCAGCCCTGCGCCTTGATCAGCGGAGCAAAGTCGTACAGCACCGTCTGCGCCCCGGTTTCGACGTTGATCTGCATCATGCGCATGATGATGGTGCCGCTGCTTTCGCGGTTGTCGATGTACACCAGCTTGGTCGGGTCGGTGTGGCTCCAGTAGAACTGCTCGATGTCCGGCGGGTTGATCGGCAGGAATTTGATGAAGGCGTAGGTCTTGCCGTCGAACATCGCCCAGCCCGACTGCCCACCCGACTGCGCGCCGGTGACGTAGAGGATGAAACGCGATTCGTCGCAGTTCCACGCCTGCGTCGTCGGGTAGGCGGGAATGGCGACATTCGCCTTGAAGTCTTTGACCACATCGGTGATGCGCACGATGTTGGTGCCGGGAAAATCAGGATCGGCCACGCGCTGGCCCTTGGCCGGCTTGGCCAACGGCGAGAACGGCCGCAACGCCTTGCCGTAGTCCACCAAACCCGCTGCCGGATCACCGGCGACCGCAGGTGCGGTGCTCGTCGGCGTCGTGCTGCTCGGGGTGGTGCTGGACGGAGCCGTCGACGTGGTTGGGGTAGGCGTCGGCGTCGTCGTGCTGCTCGACGTCGTCGAAGTCGTGGTCGAGGGTGCCGGCGAAGGAGACGTCGTGGTCGTCGAGGTGGTTTGCTTTTTCCACGGCCAGCGCAGCTTGGCGGCTTCGGCCTCGGCCGTGAGCGTCGCTTGCGCATCGGTCTGCGCCGCGGCCACGGTGGCCGCCGCCGGTGCCGCCGACGTATTGCCACCCGACGCCAGATCGCCCGCGCCCCCGCCGCCGCAGGCCGACAGGTACACCGACGCCAGCAGCGCCACGCTGCCGGCTTTGTAAATGGATGTCTGCATCACAACTCTCCCTCTGCGCCGCGCGGCCCGGGTGCTTTGTGCACCGCAAACCGCTGCGCCCGACGTGGCGACACACGCGCCACAAAAAAAGAACACAAATCGACGTTTTGTTACATGAACCGCGCATTCCGCCGGGGGGGTGCCGCGCCTACACTAGGGGACACACCGCCCTACGCGCAGCACAAACCCGGCAAAATACCGATTCAGCAGGCGAAATTGTCGAATTTTCCCTGCGCCTGGTCGATCAGCGCCCCCTGAGTTGTGGCGTCGGAAACTTCCTGTTTTTCTGTCAGAATTTTCTGACGACCCGCTCGGAGGACTGGCTTGTGATGGACGCGACCGCACCCCGCAGTGCTGCGCCGGCTGCCGCCGCTGCAATCCCCCCTCCCGCCCCGCCGCCGGCTGCGCTGGCGTTGATCGACGCACTGCCCGGCTTCGTTTTCCGCCTGCGTCACGCCGCCAGCGATTTGCGCTTCGACTTCGCCAGCGCCTGCTGCCCGGCGGTCTGCGGCCTGCCACAGAGCGACATCCTCGCCGACGCGCAGGCTTTCGTCGCGCTGATCGACGCGCAGGACGCGGCGTCGTTCCGCAGCAGCCTGCAAGCCAGCACCGCGTCAGGGTTTTGGAACTGGGAGGGCCGCCTGCTCACGCCGCACGGGCAAAAATGGGTCAATGTGCGCGCCCGCACCCGCGCGCTCGATGCGCTGTGGGCCGAATCGACCGGCATCATGCTCAACGTCACGCAAACACATTTGCGCGAGTCGCAGTTGCTCAATTTATCGACCGATCTACGCCAAATCGCCTCGCACCTGGAAGCGGTGCGCGAAGCCGAGCGCGCGCGCATGGCGCGCGACCTGCACGACGATCTGGGCCAGGTGCTCACCGCGCTGCAGATGGACGTGGCGCTGCTGCGCAAGCGGGTGGGCGCCGACGCGCACGCCGAGTTGTTCGGCAATATCGACAAGCTCATCGCCGCCGCCGCCGAGGCCGGCCGGCGCGTTGCCGCCGAACTGCGCCCGGGGGTGCTCGACCTCGGGCTGCAAGCGGCGCTGCGCTGGATGGCCGGGCAATACGCCAAACGGTACGGCGTGCGGGTGCACACCGAAATCAGCCACGACGCCGAAGTGGCCGAGCCGCTGGGCACCGAATTGTTCCGCATCGCGCAGGAGGGGCTGACCAACGTGGTACGCCACTCCCGCGCCCGCCAGGCGTGGGTGCGGTGCACCGAGACGGCAGACGG
>JBFXEK010000339.1:0-3004 GCA_050180155.1 Thiomonas sp.
CAGCGGCTTGGCGCTGTTTTCTTCGGCGATCAGCCGGCGGATGAGCTCGCGCACCGCGGTCGACGAGGTGCTGCCGCCGGTTTCGGTGTTCAGCCCCGAGCCGAAAAAGTACTTCAGTTCGACCGTGCCGAATGGCGTGAGCATGAACTTCTGCGTGGTCACGCGCGAAATGGTCGATTCGTGCAAGCCGAGTTCGTCGGCGATTTCGCGCAACACCATCGGCCGCATCGCCACCGGGCCGTAGTCGAAAAACCGCTGCTGCCGCTCGACGATGGCCTGCGCCACGCGCTCGATGGTTTCGAAGCGTTGCTGCACGTTTTTGACGAACCAGCGTGCTTCCTGCAACTGCCCCTGCATCGCCGCTGCGCCGTCGCGGGCGCGGCGCAGCGCCTCGGCATACAGCTGATTGACGCGAAGCCGCGGCAGCACGTCCGGGTTGAGTTGTGCCGTCCAGCCACGGGAGGTTTTGCGCGCGATCACATCGGGAGTCACCGCCTGCGCGGCATCGCTGCGAAACGCGCTGGCTGGTTGCGGATCGAGCTGGGCGATGCGCTGCTGTGCCTGGCGCAACGCGGTTTCACCGGCGCCCAGCAGACGTTCGAGCTTGCGCCAGTCGCGTCGCGCCAGCAGGTCGAGATGGCCGCCGCGGCAGATCGCCAGCGCCAGATCGCGCACCGGGCAAGGCGGTTGGCGCTGCAGCTGCAAGCACAGGCAGTCGGGCAAGTCGTGCGCCGCCACGCCGGGAGGGTCGAAACTCTGGATCAGCCGCATCGCCGTGGTCAGGGCGTGAACCACGTCGTCGAGCGTCTGCTCATCGGCGCCGGAAGCCAGGGCCTGGGCCAATTCCATCGGTGTCTCCGGCAGGTAACCGGCGTCGTCGAGCGAGTCGATGATGGCTTCGGCTGCGGCGCGCTCGACCGGGCTGAGCGCCAGCCCGGCGAGCTGCGCGCGCAGGTGATCGCGCAAATCGGCCTGCACCGCGGCGCGATCCAGCGGGCTGAACTCGTCGTCGTCGCCACGGCTGGCAGACGTCCCGGTGCTCCCCCAGGAATCGGGCTCGACGTCGGCGTCGGCGCCGTGGTCGGTCTCGCTGCCGTTGGCAGTCCAATCCTGCGTATCCAACCGCAGTTCACTTTCGTCCTGCTCGCCTGCCGCCGTGGCCGCAAGCAGGTCGGCCCCCGACTCGGGCGGCAAGGCAATCGCCGCATCGGCCGGCGCCGCCGCCGTGTCGTCGGCGTCGTCGGTTTCGAGAAACGGGTTGGATTCGAGCAGGCTGTCGATTTCCTGCGTCAGCTCGACGGTGGAGAGCTGCAGCAGGCGAATGGACTGCTGCAGTTGCGGGGTGAGCGCCAGATGTTGCGACAAGCGCAGATGGAGCGACGGTTTCATCGCGTGGACTACATGCGGAAGTTTTCGCCGAGGTACACCTTACGCACCGCGGGGTTGTCGATGATCTCCTGCGGCTCGCCCTGCGCCAGCACCTGGCCTTCGCTGATGATGCAGGCGCGGTCGCAGATGCCCAGGGTTTCGCGCACGTTGTGGTCGGTGATGAGCACACCGATGCCTTGCTCCTTGAGGAATTGCACGATGCGCTGGATTTCGATCACCGCGATCGGGTCGATGCCGGCGAACGGCTCGTCGAGCAGGATGAAGCGCGGCTGCGTGGCCAGCGCACGGGCGATTTCCACCCGCCGCCGCTCGCCACCGGACAGCGCCGGTGCCGGGGTATCGCGCAAATGCTCGACGTGCAGCTCGCGCAGCAGGTGGTCTTCGCGCTCGTGGATTTCGCGACGCGACAGCCTGCGGCCTTGCGCGTCGCGCTGCAGCTCGAGTACGGCACGCACGTTCTCGGCGACGGTCATCCGACGGAAAATCGAGGCTTCCTGCGGCAGGTACGACAACCCCATGCGCGCGCGGCGGTGCATCGGCAAGGCGGTGACGTCACGGCCGTCGATGTGGATGCGCCCGGCGTCGGGGCGCACCAGGCCGACGATCATGTAAAACGACGTGGTCTTGCCCGCGCCGTTGGGGCCCAGCAGCCCCATGACCTCGCCGCAGCGCACGCTCAAGCTCACGTCGCGCACCACCTGCCTGCCGACGTAGCGTTTTTGCAAGTGTTGCACGTCGAGCTCCGGGCATGATGCCGTCGCCGCAGCCGGGCTGCGGTGCACAGCGCTCTGGGCTGCCGGGGGCGTTGGCAGCGGGGGTTGGGGCTGCGCGCTCATTGCCCCCCCATCCCGGGCGTCACTCGCAGCGGCAGCGGCGCTTGGGCAGCGGCAGCCGCCGACGCCGCTGTCTGCGGCGTGATCATCACCCGCACCCGCCCGCCCGGATTGGTCGGCGATGCGCCCTCGGCTCCGCCCTCGACGGTGAACACATCGGTGATCTGGTTGTAAGCGATGACATTACCCTGGCTACGGTCGGCGAGCCTGCCGCCCACCAGTCGGCTGAGCATGGCCTGGCCGCGCAGCGTGACCACGTCGGTTTTGCCGTCGTAGTCGATACGCTGTGCCTGCCCTTGCATGCTTTGCGTCGGCTGGCCCGGGGCGGTGTCGAGCTGCTGCGCGAACGTGGCGAGTTGCCCCGGGGCGGCGATGGCGGTGGCGTACTGGTAGCCGTCGGCCGCTTGCCGCACTTCCACCCGCGCCGCGTGCAACACCATCGACCCTTTGGTGACGACGACGTTGCCGCTGAACACGCTGGTCTGATGCACGTCGTCGTAGCGCATCGAGTCGGCTTCGATGTGGATCGGCTGGTTGCGGTCGGCCTGCGCCGTGGCAGCCGGCGCCACCGCAGCGAGCAGGGCCAGCCACAGACCGATGAGGGTCACGCCGAGACGCCACATCGGTGCGTCGCCGCGGAAAGCCTGACGCGCGGCGACGACGCGGGCTGCGCTGTGGAGGAGACGGGCCAGTCGGTTCATCGGCATGGGTTTTGCTTGAGTCGGCTCATTCTAGGGCCTATTGCCCCCGGCGCAACGCGCTGCGACCAAAAGCAAACTGCC
>JBFXEK010000340.1:0-3003 GCA_050180155.1 Thiomonas sp.
AGCTCCACGCCCAAAGCCGACAGCGGCCCGTTCATCCCCTGCGGGCGGATGAACTGCCATGCTGGCATGAGCATGGCCGCGATCAGCAACACCAGCACGGCGAGGAACATCAGGTTGCGCCGTGTGCGGCTGCGCAGCAACGGCTCGAACAGCTTGAGGTAGGCGGTATGCAGTTTGTCCTGCTTCTGCGCGCCCTCTTCTTCGAGGCTGGCGCTGTGCGCCAGCGCCTCGCGCATGGCTTTTTTGCTCAGCCACACCCGCGCCGCCCACGGCACCACGGTGTACGCCAACACCAAAGAGGCGATCATCGCCACCGGCACGTTGATCGGGATGGGGCGCATGAACGGCCCCATCATGCCGCTGACGAAGGCCATCGGGATGAAGGCCAGGATCACCGCCAGCGTGGCCATATTGGTCGGATTGCCGATTTCGTTGGTCGCCAGCACCACGGTGCGGTTGAAGTTTTTGATCGGCCCGCCGTGCAGGTGGCGGTGGATGTTCTCGATCACCACGATGGCGCCATCGACCAGCAGCCCCAGCGACAGAATGAGGGCGAACAAGGTGATGCGGTTGATGGTCTGGCCGACGATCAGATCGACCGTGAGCACGGCGAACAGCGTCAACGGCACCGTCAGGGTGACGATGCCGGCTTCGCGCCAGCCGAGGAAAAACCACAGCAGCAGCGACACGCTGACGATGGCGATGCCCAGGTGCTCGACCAGGGTGTTGACTGCTTCGTTGGCCTTGTGGCCGTCGTCGCGGGTGATGGTCACGTGCACGCCTTGCGGCAGCGCGTACGACTCGATGGTGTGGAGCTTGGCGAGCACGTCGTGCACCACGACCACGGCGTTGGTGCCGGACTTTTTGGCGATCGCCAGCGTGACCGCGCTCATTTCCTGGCCGTGCGGCTTGCCCTTGGCCGCCAGCCCCCAGGCGAAGTGCGACAGATCGTCGACCTGCTCCGGCCCCTCGGTCACCTTGGCCACGTCCTTGAGGTAGACCGGTTTGCCGTTGGGCGCGCCGATCAGAATGTCGCCGACCTGCTGCGCGTTGCCCAGAAAGCTGTCGATGCGCACCGGGGTGACTTTGTTGTCGTCCACCACGTTGCCGATCGGCGCCGCGGCGTTGCTGCCTTGCAGGATTTTGTCGAGCTGCTGCAGCGGAATGCCCGCGGCCGCCAGCTTGCTCGGCGAAATCGCCACGTTGACCGCGCGCGGCGCGCCGCCCACCACCTCGGTGAACGACACCCCGGGCACGTTGCGCAGGTGCGCCAGCACCTTCTCGCCGACGTCGCGCAACTGCATGCCGTTCATCGTCGCGCTCGACAGCGTGATGGTGAGGATGGGCACGTCATCGACGTTGATCGGCTTGATCACCGGCTGCATCGCCCCGGGGGGGATGCGGTCGAGGTTCTGCATCAACTGGTTGTACATCTTGACCAGGCTTTTCTCCTGGTCTTCGCCGACCTTGAACTGCACCGTGACCACGCCGAAGTCGTTGGTCGCGTAACCGTAGGTGTGATCGACCCCGGACATCGACGCCATGATGGCTTCTAAGGGTTTGACGACCAGGTTCTGGATTTCCTGCGGCCCGGCACCGGGTTTGGCGACGATGATGTTGGCCGCCGGGACGACGATCTGCGGGTTGTATTCGCGCGGCGTGACCAGCAGCGCCAGCACCCCGGCCAGGGTGAGGCCGAGCATGATCAGCGCGGTGATTTTCGATTCGATGAAGGCGCGCGCCAGTTTGCCCGCGCTGTTGATGGGAGCCGCATGTTCAGCCACGGTTGCCTCCACCGATCTTCACGCCGTTTTCCACTTCGGGCAGATTGCTGGTGACGATGGTGTCGTCCGGGTTGAGCCCGGCCTGCACCTCGACGTCGTTGCCGACCTGCGCCCCCAAGCGCACCAGGCGGAAGTGGGCGATGCCGTCCTTGTCGACGACGAACACCCCGGTCATGCCGGCGCGATCGACCACCGCGCTTTGTGGCACGCGCAATTGCGGCGCGCTGCCCACGGCAAAGCCCACGCGCACGAAGCTGCCGCTGTCCAGCCCGGAGTCGGCCGGCAGGTCGATTTTGACCGTGTGCGTGTGGCTCATCGGATCGGCCACCGGCACGGCCTGCGCGATGGTGCCGCTGAGCGTCTTGCCGTTGGCGAACACTTGCACCGTGTCGCCGACCTTGATGTTGTCGAACACCCCGCCGGGAACCTGGGTCACGACCTGCAGTTTGCCCTGCCCTTCGATCACCAAGACCGGCCGGCCGGGCGCGGCCAAATCGCCGGGGTTGGCCATTTTCTGCACCACCACGCCGCTGATGGGCGACGTCACCGCCGAATACCGCATTTGCGCCGCCGCGGTGTTGTACCCAGCTTGTGCCGCTGCAACCTGCTCCTGCGCCACCTGGTAACGCAGTTGAATCTGATCCCATTGCTGTTTCGGGATCGCCTGATCCTTATACAGATTGCCAAAGCGCTCGTAATCGGCCTTGGCGTTGGCCAGATTGGCCTGCGCCTGCGCCAAGCCAGCGCGTGCCTGCGCCACCTGGCCCTGGATGTCGGTGGGATCGACCTCGAACAGCAGTTGCCCGGCCTTGACCGTCTGTCCTTCCTTGACGGGCAAGGTGCGGATATAGCCCATCAGCCGCGAGGCGACCTGCACCTGATTGGCCGACATCACCGTCCCCGACAGCAGGGTGAGGTTCTGCTGATCGCTGGCAGTCAGTTTGAGCGTTTGCGCCGCGACCACGCGCGGCACGGCAGGCGCTTGCGCCGTCTCGGTCTGATGGCCGCAGGCCGACAGCAGGGCAGTGGACAAGACAAGGGCCAGCGGTGCGCGACGCAGCATGGGCAGGATGGAGTGGTTCATGGCAGTCGAAAAAATCGAGTCGGATGCACGTGGACGAACGAGGTGTTGCGCGGCGCGGATGGTGCTGCGCCGCAGGTATTCAGTGGTTGGACGCGGCAGCCCGCGCGGCAGGCCCGGCCGCGGCGAGTTGCGATT
>JBFXEK010000341.1:0-3001 GCA_050180155.1 Thiomonas sp.
GGTCGGTGTTTAAAAAAAAAGGCTGGGGCCTGCTGCTGCTGGTGCTGACGATGAATCTCGCGCTGGTGTGGGTCAACGTCAAGCTCACGCAATGGAACGGCGAGTTCTTCAACGCGCTGCAGGCGAAAAACTTTGCCGCGTTCAAACACCTGCTGCTGGTGTTCACTGGTTATGCCTTCCTTTACATCGCGCTGGCGGTGTATTCGCAATATTTTTTGCAAATGCTGCAAATCAGTTGGCGGCGGTGGATGACCGAGGTGTTTCTCAAAGATTGGTTGTCCGGCGGCACGCATTACCGCATGTCGTTGCGCCAGGGCAACACCGACAACCCCGACCAGCGCATTGCCGACGACATCGGCGGCTTCATCAACGGCAGCCTGAACCTGTTTTTCGGTTTCGTCTCGTCGCTGGTGACGCTGTTTTCCTTCCTGCTGATGTTGTGGATGCTGTCTGGCGCCATCACCTTGTTTGGCGTGACCATCCCCGGCTATATGGTGTGGGTGGCGATTTTGTACGCCGGGGTCGGCAGCGTGATCGCGCACTGGGTGGGCAAACCGCTGATCCGGCTGAATTTCAACCAGCAGCGCTACGAGGCCGACTTTCGCTTCGGTCTGGCGCGCACCCGCGAGCACGACGAAGGCATCGCGCTGTACAACGGTGAGCAGCGCGAGCTCGACGGCCACCGCGATCGCTTCGCCAACGTCTGGAGCAACTGGTGGGGCATCATGCGGCGGCAAAAGCTGTTCACCTGGTACACCGCGTTCTACGGCCAGTTGGCGATCATCTTCCCCATCCTGGTGGCCGCGCCGCGGTATTTCGCCGGGCAGATCCAGCTTGGCGGGCTGACGCAGACGGCGCAGGCGTTCGGCCAGGTGCAGGGTGCGCTGTCGTGGTTCATCGGCGCGTACACCAGCATCGCCGACTGGCGCGCCACGGTCGAGCGGCTGCAGACCTTCGTCGAGGCGATGCGCAATGCGCAAAACGCGCCGCCGCCGGCGTCGCCGCTGGGGCTGCCGCCCGGCGGCGCGGCGGCGGTGGTGCCGCTGCGCAGCGCGCGCGAGTCGGTGGCGCTGGGTGATCTGCTGTTGCTTGCCCCCGACGGCAGGCCGCTGCTGCAATGCGCCGGCGAGCACATCGGCCGCGGCCAGCACACCCTGTTCACCGGGCCGTCGGGCAGCGGCAAGAGCACGCTGGTGCGCTGGCTGGCGGGCATCTGGCCGTACGCGCTGCACGCCGAGCACGCGCACGGCCCGGCCGGCAGCACGCTGTTCCTGCCGCAAAAGCCGTATCTGCCGCTGGGCACGCTCAGACAGGCGCTGACCTACCCGCAGTCGCCCGACCAATTCGCTTCGGCGCAGATCGCCCAAGCGCTGCAACTGGCGCGCGTGCCCTACCTGGAGGCGGCGCTCGACCAGGTCGATACCTGGATGCAGCGGCTGTCCCCGGGCGAACAGCAGCGCCTGGCCGTGGCGCGCGCGCTGCTCATCGCCCCGCAGTGGCTGTTCATGGACGAGGCGACCAGCGCGCTGGACGCCCCGACCGAGCGCGCGATGTACGCGCTGCTGCGGCAGCGTCTGCCCGACACCACATTGGTCAGCGTGGCGCACCGCGTCGGCGTGGCGGCGTTCCACCAGCAGATTTTCGCCGTCGTCGCCGACGCCGGGGGCGAAGGGCCGGCGCATCTGGAGCGGCGCGACGCCGAACAGTTCCGCCAGGACGCTGCCGGCGTGGAGCAGACCGGCAGCGCGCCAGCGTTCGCATGAGCCGTCGGCGAACAAAAAGCCGCGGCGGCTGTCGCGGATCGGCCGGGTTGCGGCGTTGAAACGGCATGTCCCACGTCGCTACGAAAGAACTCGTCATGTCTGCATCCGCTCAGTCCGTACGCCGCGCCGCCTGGCCGCGGCGGGTGGTGATTTTGGCTTTGCCCGCCGCGGGGTTGGGCGCGCTCGCCGGGTGCGTGGTGGCGCCCGCGCCGCCGCCTTACGGCGCGGTCTACGCACCGGCGGCGCCGGTGTACGACGTCGCCCCGGTCGCGCCACCGCCCCCGCAATACGAGGTCGTCGGTGTGGCGCCGTTCCCCGGGGCGATCTGGATCAGCGGCTACTGGGGCTGGATCGGCGGCCGCTGGGTCTGGCACCGCGGCCGTTGGGAGGCGCCGCGCCCAGGCTATCACTGGGTGCCGCACCGCTGGGTGCCGCAGGGCAACGGCTGGCGCGCCGAAGGCGGGCGGTGGGAACGGCGCTGACGCCGCGCGCGGTGCCAGGCCGGCGGCCGCCGTCAGCCCAGGCTGCGCACCACTTCCAGCGCTTCGTCGATGCGCGACACCGGGTACAGCTCCAGCCCCTCGAATTGCCGCGTCGTGCCCTTGGGCGCGTTGGCCGCGGGGATGATCGCCTGGCTGAAGCCGAGTTTGGCCGCTTCGTGCAGCCGCTCCTGGCCGCGCGGCGCGGGGCGGATTTCGCCGGCCAAGCCCACCTCGCCAAAGGCCAGCAGGCCGCGCGGCAGCGCGCGGTTGCGCAGCGAGCTTTGGATGGCCAGCAGCACGGCCAGATCGGCGGCGGGCTCGGTGATGCGCACGCCGCCCACGGCGTTGACGAACACGTCCTGGTCGCCGCTGGCCACCCCGGCGTGGCGGTGCAGCACGGCCAGCAGCATCGCCAGCCGCGCCGCGTCCAGGCCGACGGACAGCCGGCGTGGGCTGGGCGCGGCGGCGGCGTCGACCAGCGCCTGCACCTCCACCAGCAGCGGCCGCGTGCCTTCGAGCGTGGCGAGCACGCAGGCGCCAGGCACGGGCTCGGCGTGGGTGGAGAGAAAAATCGCCGACGGGTTGGACACGCCTTTGAGTCCGTGCTCGGTCATGGCGAACACGCCGAGTTCGTTGACCGCACCGAAGCGGTTTTTGATCGCCCGGATCAGGCGGAAGCGCGACTGCGTGTCGCCCTCGAAATACAGCACGGTATCGACCATGTGTTCGAGCACCCGCGGCCCGGCCAGCGCGCCC
>JBFXEK010000342.1:0-3000 GCA_050180155.1 Thiomonas sp.
GTGCGCAGGTCCAGCGCCGCTTCGCGTACCCGCTGGCGTGCCAGCCAGGCAAACGCGAGCGCTTCCACCCACTGCGGGTCGATACCGGCCTCGGCGGTAGTACCGACGCGCAGGTCGGGCAGGCGGCGCGCGATCCGTGCCATGAGGTCGGTGTTGCGCGCACCGCCGCCGCAGACGAGCAGCTCCTGCAGTTCGGGCTCGTCCCGTAGCGCGTCGGCAACGGTTGTCGCGGTGAATTCGGCCAGTGTGGCCTGCACATCGGCCGGCGCGAACGCCGGCAAGCCACCCAGCACGTCATCCAGCCAGTGCAGGTTGAATTCCTCGCGGCCGGTGCTTTTCGGCGGTCGGCGAGCCAGGAAAGGGTGGGCGAGCAGCGCGCTCAGCAAGGCACCGTTCACCTTGCCGGCGCTGGCAAAGCGGCCGGCGTCGTCGTAGCGCTGGCGCAGGTGGCGCTGCGCCCAGCCGTCCAGCAGCACGTTGCCGGGGCCGGTGTCCCAGCCGCGGGTTTCGTCGCCCAGCAGCGTGATGTTGCCGATGCCACCAAGGTTGAGCACGGCGCGGCGGCGTCCGGTTTGTCCGAACACGGCACGATGGAAGGCCGGGGCGAGCGGTGCGCCCTGCCCGCCGGCGGCCACGTCGGTGCTGCGAAAATCGGCCACGGTCGCAATGCCCGTGCGCACTGCGATCAGCGCGGGGTTGCCGATCTGCAGGCTATGTGGTGCCGGGCTGGTCGGGGCATGGCGGATGGTCTGACCGTGACAGCCGATCGCGCGCACTGATTGAGGCGCCAGCGCCGCCGATTGCAGTAACTGCAGCGCGCAATCGGCAAAACGCTCGCCGAGCAGGTGATGCAGGCGCAACGCCAGATCGAGATCGGCACCGCCGGGCCGTTGCAGCGCCTCGAGCTGATGGTGCAGGTCATCGGCGATGGGTGCGCTGCAGGTGGCCAGCAACCGCGCTGGACGGTCGGGCGCGAACTCGGCCAGGACGCCGTCGATGGCGTCCTGGCTGGTGCCACTCATCAGCCCGATGAAACGCTCGGCGGGGCGTGCGTCGCTCACTGCTGCAGCGGCTGGTCGGCCTGCGCCACCGCGCGCGACGACAGAGCATCGAGCTGTGCCACCCACGCGGAGGTCTGGGCAAAGAAGTGCCGGCGGTACGTCTGCGGCAGGTCCTGGGTTTCTGGTAAGGCCACGGTCAGCGGGTCTTTGGTTTGCCCGTTGACCTGGAATTCGTAATGCAAATGCGGGCCGGTGGCCCAGCCGGTGGCGCCGACGTAGCCGATGACCTGCCCCTGCGAAACGGACTGGCCGACGCGTAGCTGCGCCGCAAAGCGGCTCAGGTGAGCGTAAAGGGTGCGATTGCCACGGCCGTGGTCGACGATCACCACATTGCCATAGCCACCTTTTTTACCGGCAAAAGCTACCCGTCCGTCGCCGGTGACCTGCACCGGCGTGCCGACGGGCGCCCCGTAATCGACGCCGCGATGCGGGCGCACGGTTTTGAAGATCGGGTGTAGGCGGTTAGGGTTGAAGCGGGACGTGATGCGCGTCACCGGCAGCGGGTTGCGGTTGAACGCCTTGCGCGAACTGCTGCCGTCGGGCTTGTAAATCGCCACGCGGCCGTCGGGGTCGGTATAACGCACGGCTCGAAACACTTTGCCACGATTGACGAACTCCGCGGCCAGGATGTCGCCATCGCGCAGCTTTTCGCCATCGACAGTGACCTCGTTATAGATCACGGAAAAGCGATCGCCGGGCTGTAGGTCCTGCGTGAAGTCGATGTCCCAGCCGAACATTTGCGCCAGCTCCAGGATGAGCCGGTCCGACAGCCCCGCCTGCTGGCCGGCCATATACAGGGAGCTGCTGATCACGCCCGTGGCCTGGTTCTGTACCGTCTCGGTCGGACGGGTGTGCAGCTGCGCAGAATAACCGTCGGCATCGCGCCGCACTTCGAGGCGATTGATGGGATCGATCTCGAGGTCCAGCGCCAGCAGTTCGCCATCGGCCGAGTTGGTGCGCAGCACCTGACCGGGACGAAGGTCCCTCAGCGCCTTGGCCAACTTGCCGGCATCCATCACAGATTGCACGGTATCGGGACTGAAACCCATGGCGCGCATGGCTTGAAAGAAGCTCTCGCCGGGTTTGATGCGGTGTTCGAGCCACGCCTCGTCGAGCCGCTCGAGCTGTACGTCGGCGATGTCCTCCAGCGCCGGCAGCGGATACGGCCGCTCCACGGGTGCGGCGTGCAGGCGCTCCGGAATGCTGGCCAGACTGTCGGCGGTGCGCGCAACCAGCGCTGCTACCATGAGCGCCATCGCCGAGCCGAACACCCAGGGCCCCAGCCGGTGGCGTCCGCGCTGACCTGCGGGCGGGCGTGATTTGGGATCGGGGAAGCGGTTTTGAGCGGAGCCTGAGGAAATTAGGCCCAGGCGTTGTTTGGCGGCGAAAATCTTGCGCATGCCGGCTCGCAGCGTGTGAATGGACCCGGCCCTGTGCCGAGCGAGACAGACATTGGGGTGGCATTCTTCATTCTGCTTCGCTGCGGCGCAAGCCCCGAGGACGTGTTTTTAAATTCATTGGCTGGATGACATGACGACGTGCGACGGCGCAGTTTCGGATTCTATGCAGCTGCTTTCGCGCGGCGCCGAGGAGATCATTCCCGAGCAGCAGCTGGTCGAGCGCCTGAGCGAAGGTCGTCCGCTGCGCGTCAAAGCGGGCTTCGATCCTACGGCGCCGGACCTGCACCTGGGGCACGCGGTGTTGCTGCACAAATTGCGTCAGTTCCAGGACCTTGGGCACGAGGTATTGTTCGTGGTCGGCGACTTCACGGCCATGATCGGTGACCCGACCGGTCGCAACGTCACGCGCAAACCCTTGTCGCGCGAGGCGATCGCCGAGAACGCGCGCACCTATCAGCAGCAGGTGTTCAAGATACTCGACCAGCAGCGCACCCGCGTGCTGTTCAACTCTACCTGGCTCGAGCGGCTCGGCGCGGCCG
>JBFXEK010000343.1:0-2989 GCA_050180155.1 Thiomonas sp.
CGTCGGCCACGAGCTGGCGCAGCACGCCGTAGGCGATGCCGTCGCGCTGCTGCGCCAGCTCCGCCTGCGCCCAGGCCAGGCGCATCCCGCTGTCCTGCGGCTGCGCTGCGGCAAACTTTTGCATCGCTGCGTCGGCCGCCTGCGGGTTGACGGTATAGAGCTGCAACAGCAAAGCCGCGGCAGGCGCCAGCCCGGGGTCGGCGCTGAGCGCATGCAGCGCGTCGGCAAACCCCGCCTTGCGCTCGCCAAGCCGGGCGCGCAGCACGCCCAGCACCACGTCGGTCTGCGGGAACTGCTGCTGCGCGGCCAGCGCGGTGCGCATCATGGTCAGCGTCGCCGCCGGGTCTTCGGCCTGCGCGGCCAGCGGCAGCAGATCGGCGATGGCCTGGCCGCGTTGCGGCTCGGGGGTGTTGGCCAAATCTTGCGCAATGGTCGCGGCGGCGTCGCTGCTGCGGCCCAGCAGCAATTGCAGCTGCACCACCCAGGCGCCGGCCTCGCGCGAACCAGGCTGCGCCTTGCGCCAGGCCTGCGCCGCAGCCAGCGCCTTGTCCGGCACTCCCGAGCGCAGGGCGATTTCCGCTGCGCGGCGGTAGAGCGACTCGGCGTCGAGCTCCTTGGCCGCCTTGAGCAGCTCGGTGTAGGCCACGCCCGGATGGCCGGTGTTGGCGGCGATTTCGCCCACCAGCACGGCAAACACCTGCCGCGCGGTGTCCTGCGCGTTGACGCGGGGTGCAGGCTGCGGCGTCTGCGCCAGCGCGGCAACTGGGCATGTCGCCGCAAACAGCAGGGCCGAGACAAAAACGGCTGCGCGCATGGGACTCCTCATCGACGGGAAAAACAGCGCCAGAACGCCGTCGGCTCTGGGCAGAGCGCCCGATTGTAGAAGTCTGCGACGGCCGCTGCGGCACAATGCGGCAGAACACGGTCTTCACGCCATGGCGGGCCTGCGGCCCAGCCTGACACCCATGCCCGAACTGCCCGAAGTCGAAGTCACCCGCCTGGGTTTGGAAGCCGCGCTGTGCGGCGCGCGCATCACGGCGCTGCAGCTGGGTAAACCGCTGCGCTGGCCGCTGCAGACCGACGCGCAAACGCTGCGCGGGCTGCGCATCGACGCGCTGCAACGCCGCGGCAAATACCTGCTGCTGCGCACTGCGCAGGGCACGCTGATCGTGCATCTGGGCATGTCCGGCTCGCTGCGCTGGACGCCGGCGCAGCAGCCGCTGCAGCCCGCGTCGGCGCACGATCACGTCGAACTGCAAACCGACCGCGGCGTGCTGCGGCTGCGCGACCCGCGGCGATTCGGCGCCGTGGTCTGGCACCCGGGAGCCGAAGTCGACGGCCACCCGCTGCTGCGCGCGCTCGGCCCCGAGCCGCTGTCCCCGCAGTTCGACGGCACCGCGCTGTGCCGGGCGCTGCGCGGACGCAGCGCGGCGATCAAACCGCTGCTGCTGACGCAACACATCGTCGCCGGGGTGGGCAATATCTACGCCTGCGAGGCGCTGTTTCGCGCGCGCATCGATCCGCGTACCCCGGCGTCGCGCTTGCGCCCGGCCGACTGCGAACGCCTGGCCGCGGCGGTACGCGACACCTTGCAGCAAGCCGTGGCGCTGGGCGGCAGCAGTCTGCGCGACTTTGCGCACACCAACGGCGAATCCGGTTACTTTCAATTGCAAACGCAGATGTACGGCCGCGCCGGGCAAGCGTGCCGTGTGTGCGCCACACCGATCCGGCAGATCGTGCAGGCGCAGCGCAGCACGTATTTTTGCCCCAACTGCCAAAAAATTCTCAAATCACGCAGTCAAAGCGGAAAACGCTGATCGAAATCCGGCTGCGGCTGTGTTTTACTTCGGCTCAAACCGCCACCGTCTGACGTCTTGCCGCGATGAACCCGCAAGTGGAAACCCCCATTCTCACCACCGGACTGTTCGATTACGCCGAGTGGCGCGCCGAGCGCGTGCAGCGGCTCAAGGCGCTGCTGGCCTGGCTCGACGACAGCGGCCTGGCGCCCGAGCCGTCGCGCCCGCTGCTGCTGCAGCAAATCGCCCGGCTGGACAACGACCGCATGACGCTGGCGTTCGTCGCCGAGTTTTCCCGCGGCAAGTCCGAACTGATCAACGCCATCTTTTTTGCCGGGCACGGCCAGCGCATCCTGCCCGCCGGCGCCGGGCGCACCACCATGTGCCCGATGGAGCTGTTTTCCGATCCGGCGCAACCGCGTGGCCTGCGCCTGCTGCCCATCGACACCCGGCTGCAGTCGCAGACGCTGGCGCAGTGGAAAGCCAGCCCGCAGGTGTGGACCCAGTTCGACCTGCCCACACAGGACGCGCAGGGGCTGGCGCAGGCGCTCACCCACCTGTCGGACACGCAGCGCGTGCCGCTGGAGCGGGCGCAGGAACTGGGGTTTTTCCACGACGCCGAAGAACTCGCCGAACTCGGCGCGCAGCCGCAGGACCTGGTGGACATCCCGCTGTGGCGTCACGCGCTGGTCAACTTCGCCCATCCGCTGCTCGACCAGGGGCTGACCATCCTCGACACCCCGGGACTGAACGCCGTCGGCGCCGAACCCGAGCTGACGCTGTCGCTGATCCCGTCGGCCAACGCCGTGGTGTTCGTGCTCGGCGCCGACACCGGGGTGACGCGCAGCGATCTGGACATCTGGAAGCGCCACATCGCCCCCACCAGCGGTTCGCAGACGTTGGTGGCGCTGAACAAGGTCGACGCGCTGTGGGACCCGCTGCTGAGCGCAGAGCAGGTCGCCGCCACCATCGACCGCCAGGTGCAGGCCACGGCGCAGACCCTGCAGCTGCCTGCCGAACGGGTGTTCGCCGTGTCGGCGCACAAGGCGCTGCTGGCGCGCATCCGCGGTGACGCCGCGCTGCTGGCGCGCTCGGGACTGGGGCAACTGGAAAATGCGCTCAACCGTGCCGCCAACATCGACCGCCGCCGCCTGCTGCAGCAGGGCCTGCGCGACACCATCGGGCAGGTGCAG
>JBFXEK010000344.1:0-2986 GCA_050180155.1 Thiomonas sp.
CAAAACTCGGCCGAGTGTAGAGCGCCGCCGCAGCCGAGTCAATCACTCATTTATCTTATATAAGATATTTTTTACCGCAGTCTGGACAAGCGGCACTGCCTATGCTGCAATGCAGCCGACATGGCAACGCAGACGCTCCCAGACACTGTGCCGCCGGCGCAGGCGGCCAACCCCAGTTTCAGCCCGTTGTATCGGCAGATCAAGGGGCTGATCAAGCGCAGCCTGCAATTGGGTGAATGGAAGCCCGGCGAACTCATTCCCAGCGAGACCGACTTGGCGCGGCGCTTCGGTGTCAGCCAAGGCACGGTGCGCAAGGCGGTGGACGAGCTCGCCGTCGAAGGCTTGCTGTTGCGCCGACAGGGGCGGGGCACCTTTGTTTCCACGCACCACGAAGAGCGGGTGAAGTTCCGCTTTTTGCGTCTGGTGTCGGACGACGATCCGTCGACGCCGCAGCCGATGGAGCGGCGGTTTCTCGAGTGCAAGCGCACGCGGGCGACGCAGGACGTGGCGCGGGCGCTGGGTATCAAGCAAGGCGAGAGCGTGACCCAGATTCGGCGGCTGCTGCTGTTGGCGGGCACGCCGGTGGTGTACGAGGAAATCGCGCTGCCCGGAGCGGCGTTTCGCGCCCTCACCGCCGAGCGGCTGGAGAGCTACCGCGGCCCGCTGTACGCGCTATTCGAGTCGGAATTTGCCACCCGCATGGTGCGGGCAGAGGAAAAGCTGCGCGCGGTCAACGCGGCGGCGCAAGAGGCGCAACTGCTGCAGGTGCCCGCCGGGCAGGCGCTGCTGCTAGTCGAACGGCTGTCGTTCAGCTATGGTGAACTGCCGGCGGAATACCGCCGTGGGCTGTACAACACGCAGCATCATCATTACCGCAACGAATTGAGCTGAGGGGGGTATGCATACAGAACGAGCGCAGCGACCAAGGCAGCGCCACGATGCTGCAATGCAATAAACTGAAAACGCGGCACATCCCGACATCCAAGAATCGCCTGTAGCGATCGCCAGCGCACTCGAGGCCATACGCCCGAGACCATCGAGTTCACAACGAGGACAGCGTCATGACACAACCTGCTTCGCCCCCGGCCCGGCCGGTATACCGCAACATCCATATCACGCAGATCGTCCGCTACCGCCTGCCGCTGGCCGGGATCGTGTCGATTCTGCACCGCATCAGCGGCGCGGTGATGTTTCTCTTTCTGCCGCTGGCGCTGTGGGTGCTCGATGCCAGCCTGCGCAGCGCCGACAGCTTTGCCGCGGTATCGCAGGTGCTGTCGTTCTGGTTGGTCAAACTCATCCTGCTCGGACTGTTCTGGGCGCTGATGCATCACTTCGTCGCCGGGTTGCGGCATCTGTGGATGGATGCATTTCACGCGGTGAGCAAAAAACAGGGACTGCAACTGGCGCTGCTCACGTTCGCCGTGTCGCTGACGCTGACTGCACTGTTCGGCCTCAAGCTATGGGGAGCGTACTGACATGGCAACGGAAAAAATCGGCAACAAACGCCTGGTCGTCGGCGCGCACTACGGTTTGCGCGACTGGCTGGCGCAGCGCGTCACCGCGGTGGTCATCGCCTTGTTCACCCTGGTGTTGATCGTCGAATTTCTCGCGCCGGGGTCGCTGGACTTCGCCCGTTGGCAGGGGTTGTTCGCGCAGCAGTGGATGAAGCTGCTGACCTTCGTCACGGTGCTGGCCGTGGTCTATCACGTCTGGGTGGGCATGCGCGACATCTGGATGGACTACGTCAAACCCGTCTGGGTGCGGCTGCTGCTGCAGATCGGCACCATCTTCTGGCTGCTGGCCTGCGCGGGCTGGGCCTTGCAACTGCTTTGGAGAGCGTGAAATGCAGGTGAGCAAACGCAAGTTCGATGTGGTGATCGTGGGAGCCGGCGGCTCCGGTTTGCGCTGCGCGCTGCAGCTCGCCCGCGCCGGGCTGGACGTGGCGGTGTTGTCCAAGGTGTTTCCCACGCGCTCGCACACCGTCGCTGCGCAGGGAGGCGTCGCCGCGTCGCTGGGCAATATGAACGAGGACAACTGGTACTGGCATATGTTCGACACCGTCAAGGGGTCGGACTATCTGGGCGACCAGGACGCGATCGAATTCATGTGCCGCGAGGCGCCCAGCGCGGTGTATGAGCTGGAGCACTTCGGCATGCCGTTCGACCGCAACCCCGACGGCACCATCTACCAGCGGCCGTTCGGTGGCCATACCGCCAACTTCGGCGAAAAACCGGTGCAGCGCGCCTGCGCCGCGGCCGACCGCACCGGCCACGCGATGTTGCACACGCTGTACCAGCAAAACGTCGCCGCGCGTACCCATTTCTTTGTCGAATGGATGGCGCTCGATCTGGTGCGCGATGCCGAGGGCGACGTGCTCGGCGTGGTCGCGCTGGAAATGGAAACCGGCGACGTCACCATTTTCGAGGGCAAGGCCACGGTGCTGGCCACCGGCGGGGCCGGGCGCATCTTCGCCGCCAGCACCAACGCCTTCATCAACACCGGCGACGGGCTGGGCATGGCCGCGCGCGCCGGGCTGCCGCTGCAGGACATGGAATTCTGGCAGTTCCACCCCACCGGCGTGGCCGGCGCCGGGGTGCTGATCACCGAAGGGGTGCGTGGCGAAGGCGGCATTCTGCTCAACGCCAACGGCGAGCGCTTCATGGAACGCTACGCGCCGACTTACAAAGATTTGGCGCCGCGCGATTACGTCTCGCGTTCGATGGACCAGGAAATCAAGGAAGGGCGTGGCGCCGGGCCGCACAAAGACTATGTGTTGCTCAAGCTCGACCACCTTGGCCCCGAAACCATCCACAAGCGCCTGCCTTCGATTTATGAAATCGCGCTGCGTTTTGCCAACGTCGACTGCACCAAGGAGCCGATCCCCGTGGTGCCGACCATCCATTACCAGATGGGTGGCATTCCGGCCAACATCCACAGCGAAGTCGTCGTTCCCGGCGCCGACGGCGGCGAGCAAGTGGTCGGCGGG
>JBFXEK010000345.1:0-2985 GCA_050180155.1 Thiomonas sp.
CTGGCGCACCCGGGCGCGCTCCTCGTCCGGCAATTCGCGGTCCATCAGCTGCGTCAGCGCCAGCCGCGCGATCCTCGCAGCGTTGTAAATGATGTACGCGCCGACCGCGCCGCCGCCCAGCGCATTGCCTTGCGCGTCTTGCGGACCGAGCGAGCTTTGCTGGAAGCCGCGCACCGTGCCGATGCCGCCGGCGTACAAATTCTTGAAAATCGGCAGCGGTCGCCCGCCCAGACCGTGCGCGTAACCGACCAGGCCGTTGAACGCCAGATTGGTCGTGCGCGTGAGTTCGAGGTATTGCTGCAACTGGTAAGTGACGCGGTCATAGCGCAGCGTGTCGAACGGGCTGACCTCGAAACTCAGCCGCTGGTAGCGGCCTGAGGTGGGCACCAGCGCGCTGTTGCGGCTGTCGCGCTGCCACCCGATGGTCAGCGGCACGCCGCTGGACGTTTTGCCAAACTGGTTGACGTAAGCAATGTACGACGCTGGCGCCCCCGGTGACAGGTCCAGGGTGTAGCGCTCGAACCCCGCGCCGAAGAATACCCGGTCGACCTCGGTGAACGGCACGCCGAACTGCAGGTTGAACCCCGGAGTAACGATTTTGTAATTGTTGCCCTGGCTGGTGTACGGCTGGATGGTGCGGTAATAGGCGTTGACCGTGCGGCTGATGCCGTCTTCGGTGAAGTAGGGGTTGGTGCTGGAAATCGACAGCGTGCGGTAGTAGCTCGACGTGTTGAAGTCCAGTGCAAGGTTGTTGCCGCTGCCGAAAATATTGTCTTGGCTGATGCCGGCGTTGAACGACAGCTTGTCGGCGCTGGAAAAGCCCACGCCGAGCGACAGACTGCCGGTGGGATTTTCCTCGACGTTCATGTCCAGATCGACCTGGTCGTTGGTTCCCGGCACTTCGCGCGGCTGCAGCGTGACGTTTTTGAAATAGCCGAGGCGGTCGACGCGGTCGCGCGACAGCTTGATGCGGTCGGTGTCGTACCACGAGTCTTCGTACTGGCGGAATTCGCGGCGGATGACTTCGTCGCGGGTGCGGGTGTTGCCCGAGATGTCGATGCGGCGCACGTAGATGCGCTTGCCCGGATCGGCGGTGATGGTGAACGAGACCTGGTCGGTCTGGTGATCGATCACCGGTTTGGCCTCGACCCGGGCGAACGCGTAGCCGTACACGCCGAACTGGTTGGTGATCGCCTTGACGCTGTCGTTGAGCGCCTGTGCGCTGAAAGTCTGCCCCGGCTTGAGCTTGACCAGCGCGCGGAATTCGTCGTCCTGCCCGAGGTAATTGCCGGCCAGCTGATAGCCCGACACCGTGTATTTCGGCCCTTCGTGGATGTTGACCGTGATGTAGATGCCGTCCTTGTCGGGCGACAGCGCCACCTGCGTGGACTCGATGCGGAAATCGAGATAGCCGCGGTCCTGGTAATACGAGCGCAGGGTTTCCAGGTCGTTGTTGAGCTTGGCTTTGGAGTATTGATCGTCTTTGGTGTACCAGCTCAGCCAGCCCGGAGTGCTCAGCGAAAACAACCCGAGCAGCGTGCCCTCGCTGAATACCTTGTTGCCGACGACGCGGATCGAGCGGATTTTGGCAATCTGCCCTTCGACCACGGTGAATAGCACGTTGACGCGATTGCGCGGCAAAGGCGTGGTGGTGACGTTGACCTGCGTGTCGTAAAAGCCCTTGGCCAGGTATTGCTGCTTGAGCTCTTGCACCGCCTGATCGACCAGCGCCTGATCGTACGGCCGGGCCTCGGCCAGACCGACCGAGGCCAGCGCGGTGGTCAAGGCCTTTTTGTCGAACTCCTTGGTGCCGGCGAACTCGACCCCGGCGATCGTCGGCCGCTCCTCGACCACGATGGTGACGATGTCGTTGTCGGTTTGGATGCGGACGTTCTTGAACAGCCCGGTGGCGAACAAGGCGCGAATGGCCGCGGCTCCGCTTTCTGGCGTGTAGCGTTCTCCGACGCGAAACGGCAGATAGCTGAATACGGTACCGGGCTCGGTTCTCTGCAGCCCCTCGACGCGGATGTCTTTGATGGTGAACGACTCAGCCGCGTGCGCCTGCACGCCAGCGACCGCGATGACGAGCGCAGTCGCACCACGAAGTGCGGGAGAAAACCTCAAATTGACCTCGAGCTGGATTAGTGCATCTGCCCGAGCAAGCGGGCCAGATCGTTGTAGAGGGCGATGGCCATCATCATGGCGATGACCGCCAGACCGCCTTGCTGCAGCCTTTGCTGCCAGCGCTGCGAGATGCTGCGCCGGGTCACCCCCTCCACTGCATAATACCAGAGAGGCCCCCCGTCCAGGACGGGCAGAGGCAGCAGGTTGAGCACGCCGAGACTGACGCTGACCACGGCGAGAAAACTCACATACGCCGCCCAGCCGAGTTCGGCGCTCTTGCCGGCGTAGTCGGCGATCGTCACCGGGCCGCTGAGGTTTTGCAGCGAGGCCTGGCCGATGACCATACGGCCGAGCGTCTTGAGCGTCAACAGCGACAAATCCCAGGTGCGGCGCGCACCGTCTGCCAGCGCCTGCGGCACGGAGTGTTCCACCTTGACCATCGGCACCTCACCGCCGAGCAACGCCTCGATGCGCCACACCGGCTTGCCGTCCACCTCCACGGCCTTGGGCTGCAGCGGCAGGTCGAGCAAGCGGCCATCGCGGCGCACCTGCAATTGCAGTGACTTGCCGCCCGATTCGCCGATGGCGCGCATCAACGCGTCGGCCGAGTCGATCGGCCGACCATCGACGGCGACGACGCGGTCACCAGCGCGCAGACCGGCACGCTGCGCCGGGCCGCCGGCGACGACCTCGCGGATGTCCGCAGGCGGGCTTTGCAGGTGCAGGCCGAAGCGGCTGAGAAAGCCCGACTCCTCGGCCGCAGACGCGCTGGACGAAAAATCCAGCGCGATCTTCCGCTGCGGCGCGTCCGGCGCGGTTTGCACGCGCAGCATGACGCGCTGACCGTCCATCGCCGCGTTG
>JBFXEK010000346.1:0-2956 GCA_050180155.1 Thiomonas sp.
CCTGTGGGGTTTGCGCCAATTCGTCGGGCGGGTGGGCGGCGGCTGGTATTTGCCGCAGCACGGTGAATTTCTCGCCCCGCGCCGCGTGCGCGACTGGCTGCGGCTGCTGAGCTTCGAGGTCACGCAGGGACGTTTCGGCTGCTACCGCCCCGCGCTGTGCTCGCCGCGATGGCTTGAACGCTGGCGCTTCATGGACGCTGCGGGTGACCGCTGGTGGCCGGTATTCGGCGCAGTGTATTTTCTTGCCGCGATCAAGCGCGTGCCGGCGATGCGGCTGGTGGGCAAAGTGCAGCTTCGCGCCCAGCGGCGCGCCGTCGCGCTGCGCCCGCTCGCGCAACGCAACGCAAACTCGACTCGATGGACTCCATGACCGAACATTCCACTGCAGAAATCGTCATCTACACAGACGGCGCATGCAAAGGCAACCCTGGCCCAGGCGGCTGGGGCGTGGTGCTGCGTAGCGGCGCGCACGAAAAAACCCTGCACGGCGGCGAGGCGCAAACCACCAACAACCGCATGGAGCTCATGGCCGTGATCATGGCGCTCGAAGCGCTCAAGCGCCCCAGCCGCGTGCTGCTGCACACCGACTCGCAGTACGTGCTCAAGGGCATGACCGAATGGATCGACGGCTGGAAGCGGCGTGGCTGGATGACGGCGGACAAAAAGCCGGTGAAAAACGTCGAGTTGTGGCAGCGGCTGGAAAAAGCCGCCGCGCCGCATTCGCTGCGCTGGGTTTGGGTGCGTGGTCACACCGGCGACCCCGGCAACGAGCGCGCCGACGCGCTGGCCAATCTCGGGGTCGAGGCGGCCGGGCGGGGATAGGGCGCTGGCTTCGTCGCAGCGGCCTATTCGACCGACAGCCGGAACTTCATCGGAGTAGCCGATGGGTCGGGGGAGAAGTCGGGCGATGCGGGCGCGAGGTTTGCCGGGAATTTCAGCCGTTTGGCCATGGACGGTGTGACCATCTGCAGGTCTTCCATCAGGTGCATGACGCTGCCCGCGCCGACCAGGTAGATGCGCTTGAGCGCAGCCTTGGCGGCCGAACTGCCCGAACGGTTACAAACGTCATCGACAAAACCAGGCCAGTTGGACCGATCCATCAAGGCGGTGCAAACGGAGATGGAGATGGACAGAGGCCGAGCGGCGTGCCACCACAGCATGGGGATGAAAATGGTCTGCCCCGGCTTGAGTACCGCACGGTGCGGCGTGGCCTCGGCCATGCGCGGGAAGCAGGCGAGGTCGGGCGTGGCGGGGTCTTCCACTTGCGACCAATTTTTCTGGTTGGGCTTGGGGTAGAGCTTGTCGCTGTCCTCCGGCGGAAACAGGTAGAACTCCTTGTCGCCATAGATCTCGGTGATCTGGGCGTGCGCGTGTTCCAGGTCGTAGTGCATCACAGGAAACTTGCTGCCCACGCCGCCCATGAGCAGCTTGAGAAAGCCATCGGGCCGTCGCCAGCGCTCGGGCATCAATGGGCTGGCGTGACGACCCGCGAACGCGTAGATGTTTTGCGGCTGGAGATCGGGCAGCAGTTGTGGCAGGTGGTCGTGAATGAACAGGCGATACAGGTAAGGCCCTGGGGCATCGACCGTGGACGCTTCGACGGCATCGACGAAGTCGCGCATGGGCATGCGCTTGGTGTAAGACACCTGCACGGTCTCGTCGCCGAACTTGTCGCGGAAATAGCTGGGCGTCCAGCGCCGCAGAGCGGGCCAGTCATGGATCGAATCGGCGATGACGACGGGCCGATTCTTGCGCACATACTCGCGCAAAAAGACCGGATAGGGCAGGTCTTGCGCGCGTACCACCTCGATGTCGAGGGGCGCGCGCATTTGGGGTGGCTGCTCACGGGCGTGGTCAGTCCCACCTCCGATCGGTGTGATTTGCTGCATGGTTTGGACTCCAGGGAGAGTGCATGATGGGCTGCCTTCTGTGGGCGGCGTCAGTTTGCTGAGTGCGTCGAATTGCTGACCTCTTTGCTGAACAGGCGTCGCAAGAGGCTTTTTTTGCCGCTGGGCGCGGCTTGTTCTGTCTGATCGTATGCGAGGGCGATTTGCCGCAGCGAATCGAAGACGTAATGCCGGGGCCCGAGGCGCTTGCCACTCAACTTTTCCATGCGCGACAAGGCTTGCATGACCAGAAGCGAGTGGCCGCCCAGATCAAAGAAGTTGTCATCGGGCTGAATATGCGGCGTGGCGAGCAGCTCGGCCCAGAGCGCGGCGAGTTGCCGTTCGGTCTCGGTTTGTAGTCCGTCTGAGGCCTGTGCGGCAGCGGCGGGCGGGATTGGCAGCGCGACAGGCGATGCGGTCGACGCCACAGACGGGCGGGCAGTTGCCGCGCCGAGCAATGCGGGCAGGTCGGCGAGAGCGGTATCGGGTCGAGCCATGGCGTCGGCGAGCAACTGGCCGTACTGCGCCATCCACGCCGCTACGCGCGGAGTGTCGAAAACATCGGTGTTATAGGTCAGGCCACCCATCACGCCGTTCGCGTGATTCAGGAACCAAAGGCGAACATCCTCCGCTGCGGCAGGTTGGTAGACCTTGAGATTTTCTTGTTCAAGCGTTCCCCAGTGGGTGTTTCGCTGTCGCACATCCTGATAGGAGAAAAAAGCCTGATAGATCGGTGTGCGGCTATCGTCTCTCTGAACGGATGAGAAATGCAGCATTTGTTCGAGCGGCGCATCAGGAGCGGCAAACGCACTGAGTACGACGCCGCGCACCTGCCTGACCAGGGCTGCGAACGACTGCGTCGGATCGGGGCGAATCCGCAGCGGCAACGCGTTGACAAAAAAGCCCATGACTCGTTCCAACTCGACCGAAGGTCGGCCTCTCACCGGCGTGCCGATGACCAGATCGGTCTGGCCCGACTGCCGCCACAGCAGCGCGGCAAAGGCGCTGAGCAACACCATATAAGGCGTGGCGTCTTGTTGCTGCGCGAACTGCTGCAAGCGGGTGAACCA
>JBFXEK010000347.1:0-2976 GCA_050180155.1 Thiomonas sp.
CGGACTCGGCGTAGAACGGCGTGCGGTCGAGCACCACCACGCCGGCGTCGCCCTCGCGCAACTCGGGCACCGCGCTGCCGTCCTTGTACAGCGCCAGCACCCGCGCCTCTTTCACCAGCAAGTGCTCGTAGCCCTCGAAGCGGGTTTTGTCTCCGGCGTAGTCGAGCGCGGCCTGCATCTTGAATTTGCCGGCGGCGCGCGCCTGTTCGCGCTGCCGCGCCATCGCCGCGTCGAACGCCGCTTCGTCGACCTTCACCCCATGTTCGCGGCACACGTCCTGAGTGAGGTCGAGCGGAAAGCCGAAAGTGTCGTGCAGCTTGAACGCCAGTTCGCCCGGCAGCAGATTGCCACCCGCCGCGCGCAATGCGGACAGTTCGGCGTCGAGCACGGCCATGCCGTTTTCGATGGTTTCGAAAAACCGCGCTTCTTCGGCCTGCAGCACATCGGCCACACGGTGCGCGGCGTCGCGCAGCTCGGGGTACGCCGCGCCCATCTGCAGCACCAGATCGGGCACCAGCTTGTGAAAAAACGGCTGGCGCACGCCGAGCTTGTAGCCGTGGCGGATGGCGCGGCGCACGATGCGACGCAGCACATAGCCGCGGCCTTCGTTGCCCGGGATCACGCCGTCGACGACGAGAAAGCTGCAGGCGCGGATGTGGTCGGCGATGACCTTGAGCGAGGCGTGCGACAGATCGGGCGCGCCGGTTTCGCGCGCCGCCGCCTGGATGAGCGCCTGGAACAGGTCGATGTCGTAATTGCTGTGCACGTGCTGCAGCACCGCGGCGATGCGCTCCAGCCCCATGCCGGTATCGACGCAGGGTTTGGGCAGCGGTTTCTGCCGGAAGATGGCGAGTTTCCAGCCCGCGCCGTCCTTGCTCACCACGCCGATGCCGCCTTCGGCCTCGACCGCCTGCTTGCGCGCCTTGGCCTGGTCTTCGCTGTCGAAGCGCTCCTCGCCGGCGGCGTAGCGCTCGAACTGCATGAACACCAGGTTCCAGATTTCGATGTAGCGGTCGCCGTCTTCCTCGGGCGAGCCGGGCGGGCCGCCCCACACCTCGGGGCCGTGATCGTAAAAGATTTCGGAGCACGGCCCGCACGGGCCGGTATCGGCCATCTGCCAGAAATTGTCGGAGGCGTAGCGCGCACCCTTGTTGTCGCCGATGCGGATGATGCGCTCGGCCGGAACGCCAATCTCCTTGGCCCAGATGGCATACGCTTCGTCGTCCTCGGCGTACACCGTGACCCAGAGTTTTTCCGCCGGCAGCTTGTAAACGGTGGTGAGCAGTTCCCAGGCGTAGGCAATCGCTTCGCGCTTGAAGTAGTCGCCAAAGCTGAAATTGCCCATCATCTCGAAAAAGGTGTGATGCCGCGCGGTGCAGCCGACGTTTTCCAGGTCGTTGTGCTTGCCGCCGGCGCGCACGCAGCGCTGCGCGGTGGTGGCGCGCTTGTACGGGCGCACGTCCTGGCCGAGGAACACGTCCTTGAACTGCACCATGCCGGAGTTGGTGAACAGCAGCGTCGGGTCGTTGCCCGGCACCAGCGACGACGAGGGCACGCGGGTCGAACCCTTGGATTCGAAAAAGGCGAGAAACTTTTCGCGGATGTCGGAGACGTTCATGGAGCGGTTCAATGGCTGCGGCACGCCAAGCCAAATGGCTCTGGCGTGCGGCGATGCAGAAGATTAGATTTTAGGGCTTGCCGCCTGGCTTCACCGACCGCCTTGGACGAAGCGGAAGCCACAAGCGGCCCATCCCCGCAACCGGAGTTGCCCATGAACCGGCCCATCAACCCGCTATCGCTGCTCGAAAACCCTTCCCTGTTCAAGACCCAGGCCTACATCGACGGCCAGTGGATCGACTCGGCCCGGCGCTTTGCCGTCACCGACCCGGCGACCAACGCCGAGCTGGCGCAAGTGCCGGCGCTCGAGCCGATGCACGCGCAGCTGGCGATCGACGCCGCCGACGCCGCCTGGCCCGCGTGGCGCGCGCTCACCGCCAAGCAGCGCGCGGCCATCCTGCGCAAGTGGTTCGACCTGCTGGTGGCGAACGCCGACGATCTGGCGCGGCTGATGACTGCCGAGCAGGGCAAGCCGCTGGCCGAGGCCAAGGGCGAGGTGCTGTACGGCGCCAGCTTCGTCGAATGGTTCGCCGAGGAGGCCAAGCGCGTGTATGGCGAGACCATCCCCAGCCCGGACGCGACCAAGCGCCTGCTGGTGCTGCGCCAGCCGGTCGGGGTGTGCGCGGCGATCACGCCGTGGAACTTCCCGCTGGCGATGATCACCCGCAAGGTCGCCCCGGCGCTGGCCGCCGGCTGCCCGGTGGTGATCAAACCGGCGGAGCAGACGCCGCTGACTGCGCTGGCCGCGGCCGAACTCGCGCACCGCGCCGGCATGCCGCGCGGGGTGCTCAATGTGCTGACCGCCGACGCCGAGGGCTCGATCGCCATTGGCAAGCTGCTGTGCGCATCACCCGTGGTACGGCATCTGTCGTTCACCGGCAGCACCGAAGTCGGCCGCATCCTGATGGCGCAGTCGGCGCCGACCATCAAAAAGCTGTCGCTGGAACTCGGCGGCAACGCACCGTTCATCGTGTTCGACGATGCCGACGTCGACGCCGCGGTCGAAGGCGCGATGGCGAGCAAATACCGCAACGCCGGGCAGACCTGCGTGTGCGCCAACCGACTGTACGTGCAGGACGGGATTTATGACGAATTCGTCGCCCGGCTGGCGCAGGCCGTGGGCGGCCTGAAGGTCGGCGACGGCTTCGACGAAGGCGTGAACCTCGGCCCGCTGATCGACGATCAGGCGCTGGCCAAGGTCGAGCGCCACATCAGCGATGCGCTGACCAAGGGCGCGCGCATGGTGGTCGGCGGCAAGCGGGTCGAATCCGGGCAGTACGCCGGCCGCTTCTACCAGGCCACGGTGCTGGCCGACGTCACCGCCGACATGCTGTGCGCGCGCGAGGAAACCTTCGGCCC
>JBFXEK010000348.1:0-2968 GCA_050180155.1 Thiomonas sp.
ACCAGCTCGCTTCCCGGCGAGGGCAAGACCTTCGTCGCCCTCAATCTGGCGATGAGCATCGCCGCCGAACTCAACCACACCGTGCTGCTGGTCGATGCCGATCCGTCGCGCAGCTCGCTGCTCACCCGCATGGGGCTGCCCGCCGGGCAGGGATTGATCGACAAACTGCTCCACCCCGAAATCGACCTGTCCGACCTCATCCTCGCCACCAACGTGGCCAAGCTCGCGCTGCTGCCCGTGGGCACACCCAGCGCGCAAGCCACCGAGCTGTTCGCCAGCGCGTCGATGGACTTGCTGCTCGAAGAAATGGCGCACCGCTACCGCGACCGCGTCATCCTCCTCGACGCCCCGCCGCTGCTGCCGTCGGCCGAGGCCCGCGCGCTGTCGCTGCACGCCGGGCAGATCCTGTTCGTCGTCCAGGCCGGGCGCACGCACCAGGGGACGGTGCAGCAATCGCTCGCCATGCTGCAGGACCACCCGATGGTCTTCACCCTGCTCAACCAGAGCCGCGGGCCCAAAGCCGGCTCGCCCTACGGCTACTACGCCTATTAGCGCTTCCGATGAACGCAGGCTGGCGCCGCGGCACCGACTGCGGCGCCGTGGCCGCTGCGACGATGCGTTGAAAATTTCACAAAAACGGCCTAGACACGGCCGTCCTCCCCGAGTTGGGGACTAGGCAGCGGCTGGCGGCAAGACTGCAATGGGTGCGAGCACCGCGCGGCGACCCGCTGCGGCGCACTTGGGTTCCCTTCAGGCCGCCACCATGCAATCCTTGCACCACCCGGCAACGCCGCCTCAACCGCGTTTACGCGATCTGGCTCCTCGCGCCGGTGCCGCTTTGCCGCCGCAAGCAGTCGTCTCCTGCGCCGCAGCCGACCTGCCCGCAGCGGTGTGGATGGCCGCCGCGGCGATCGTGCTGCAGCGGCTGTGCGGTGACGCCGCAGCGATGGCGGTGTGGCGCACGGCTGCAGCACCGGCACGGCTGCACTGCTGCCTGGCCGAGACTGCGGGGGCCATCGTCGAGCGCGCGCGCAGCCTGCCGCAGCACGGCGCAGAGCCGCTGGATGCCGCCACGGTCGATCTGCTGTGGCTGGACGACGCTGCACAGATCGCTGCGGCACGTGCGCATTTCCCCGCAGTACCGTGTCTGGCAGCCGACACAGCGCACGGCGCCGTGGTATGGGTGCAATCTGCCGGATACGGCGCAGAGTTTTTACACGCACTGCTGCGCAGCATCGAGCAGGTCGCGCACGCCCTGCACCGCGACCCGCGGCAAAGCGTGTATGAGATCGACCTGCTGGGCAGCGAGGAGCGCGCCGCGCTGGCCGCGCTCAACCCGCCGCCGCGTCCGGCGCCGGATGCGCCGACCGTCGCGGCGCGCTTTGCGCAGGTTTGCGCGCGCCGGCCCGACACCACGGCAGTGCGCTTGGCTGGCAGCACATGGAGCTATGCGCAGCTCGACACCCTGGCACGTCGCGCCGCCGCCGGCTTGCGCGCGCGAGGCGTCGGGCACGGGGACGTCGTCGCCGTGGCGCTGGACCGCAGCGCGCAGGCCATCGCCTGCATCCTGGGCATCGTGATGGCCGGCGCGGCGTATTGCCCGATCGACCCGGCCTCCCCTGCCGAACGTGTCGCCTTCATGCTGCACGACGCCGGAGTGCGGCTGGCGCTGACCCAGCCGTCCACCGTCGCGTCGCTCGCCGCGGCGCTACACACCTGCGACGCGCAAACGCTACTCGACGCCGCCGGCACCAGCCCGTCCGCGCCCGAGAGCGCCGACGGCGCCACCGCCGAATCTATCGCCTATGTGATGTACACCTCCGGCTCGACCGGCAGGCCCAAAGGCATCGCCATCCCCCACCGCGCGGTGCTGCGCCTGGTGCACGAACCCCGTTTCATGCCGCTGGACGCACGCACTGTCATGCTGCACGCCGCGCCGCTGGGCTTTGACGCTTCGACTCTCGAACTCTGGGGGCCGTTGCTCAACGGCGGCTGCGTCGTGATTCACGACGAACGCATCCCCACCGGCCCGGGCATCGCCCGCAGCATCGCCGCACATGGCGTCAACAGCGCCTGGCTGACTGCCGCGCTGTTCAACGCCATCGTCGATGACGATCCACGCTGGTTTGCCGGGCTGCAGTATTTACTCACTGGGGGCGAAGCGCTGTCGGTCGCGCACGTGCGCCGCGCGCTGGCGGCGCTGCCCGACACCACGCTGATCAACGGCTACGGCCCGACCGAATGCACCACCTTCACCGCGACCTATGCCATCGCGCACACCCTGCCGGCGGACACGCTGTCGATCCCCATCGGCCAGCCCATCCAGGACACGCATGTGCTGATCTGCGGTGCCAGCGGCGAGCTGCTACCCCGCGGCATGGTGGGTGAGTTGTGTGTGGGCGGGCGCGGCGTGGCCGACGGCTATCTGCACCAACCTGAACTCAGCGCGCAGCGTTTCGTCGCCGATCCGCTCGACGCTGCGGGCAAGATGTACCGCACCGGCGATCTGGTGTGCTGGCGCGCCGACGGCGTGCTCGACTTCATCGGCCGCGCCGACGGGCAGATCAAGATCCGCGGCTACCGCATCGAACTCGGCGAAATCGAGGCGGCGCTGGCCGCGCAGCCCGGCGTGCTGGCGTGCGCTGTGGCCGTGCACCAACACGGCGCACTCGGCCCGCAGCTCGTCGGCTATGTCGTCCCCCAGGCGGGTACGAACCTCGACCCGGACGCGTTGCGCCCGGCGCTTGCCGCGCGTCTGCCCGACTACATGGTGCCGGCGCACTTCATGGTGCTGGAGCGTCTTCCCGTCACCCTCAACGGCAAGCTCGACCGCAGGGCGCTGCCCGCGCCCACACGCGCAGCGCAGCCCGACCCCACCGCCCCGGCCCGAGCCACCGGGCATGCGCAAGAGGTCGCCGCCGTTTTCGCCGAAGTGCTGGGACTGGATCACGTTGGCCTGGCGGACAAT